>CALLAE010000101.1 GCA_938002665.1 uncultured Saprospiraceae bacterium
TCATTGATCATCTGGAATACCATTTTATTGCCAGTTGACTTCCCAAAATATTCGTCAATATCAACTTTCGAGTCAAGAGAAATAGTAAAGTTACATTCCCAATTATCTATGCAACTATTGTTTATCACCTCTTCTTCATTCTCCTCTAAACAAGTAAAATTCGTTTCTGGCTGTTCGCTAATACAAGAAAATTTAAAACAACAGACTAGCAGCAATAACAATATACTTTTCATAGTGTTCATTTAAGATAATAGACGGCCAGCAAGAAGCTGACGTTGGTAGTAAGTAGATAAAAATGTAATTTTTTTCTAAAACTTCACATTCAAGCCAACAGAAATATTCAGCCCAAGATCATCAGCAAAATAGCGCTGTCTATTCAGGTAGTCTCTATAGCTGACATTGAATAAATTATCTGCCTTGACAAAACATCTAAATTTATAGTTAAGCAGTATTATATCTGTAGAAAACTTAAGGCCTACCAGATTATAACTATCGGGTGGAGCTAGAAAATCCTGTCCATCTAGAATATGGTTTTGGCGAAATACTAATCTATTGGATATTTCTATTTCGGCATCTTCAATTTTTACCCGGCCCCCTGCCCTACTCTTATTTTGGGGTGCTCGGAAAGTGAGGCTAGCAAAGAGGCTATTAGGTGGCATAAAGATGAGCGGGACATCCTCAGCTGTATCTTGTCCACGCAGGTAACTGTATCTGACTAAACCAAGTAGAGACTTACCCAAGGTAAACTGCGATGACAAATCTAGTCCATAGATGGAGGCAGCAGTCTGCTCATAGCGAAAGACTGGGAAAGCCCCACGTATGGTTGTTCTTATTTCGTTTTGTGGATTGAGAAAAATATAGTCTTGGAAGAGCTGGTGGTAGGCTAGGACATTTAATGCTAGTTTAGAACTAGGGACCCACTTGTATTCCAGTGTATTTTTAAGGGCTTTCTCTGTGGAGAGACTAGGATCCCCTTCTTCTATTCCACTGACACCTTGATGAAGTCCATTACTGTACAACTCATTGACAGCAGGATTACGCATAGCATAGCCTATATTCCAGCTGATAGATTGTTTCTTCGCAAGTTTTGTTTTTAAGCTAAGTAGAGCGCTGAGATTATGAAAACTATTTTCGTATCTCACCACTTCTCTAGGAAAGGTATTACTGATAGCCAGCACTAGCTGATCCTCATAATCATAGCGCAAGCCAAGGTTAACTGTTGTTCGCTCCTTGACGCGAGATAAGGTGGTAAATAAGCCGCTTCTCCAAGACAAATAATCTGGAATAAGCGGCAAGATACCAGTGCCAGATGCATTGGTGTTATCAGTAACAATATTTTGGTTACCCAACTTCAGTTTCCAGCTATCTGCAAAGGCAATGCTGTACTTTAGTTCAGAATTAAATGTATACTGCTTTAAGCTGAGTGCAGGGATATCAGATCTGTCTCCCCTCCTGATATCAAATTCCTTTCTATCATTCAATTGGCCAGCTAGAACGAGCTCTAGAATTTTTTCGTCTGAAATAAAATATCTAGCTCGAGCTTTGGTAAAATGATGAGAGACTTTTTGACTTGGCGCAGCTAATCCGTAACTGAAATCAGGCTCTGTATAAAAAGGAACCTCTTGCTGTAGCGCTTGCTCTAGATTATTGACATTGCTGATATGAGAACCTCTTAGTATTCCGAGTTTCGTATTGAAAGTGCTCGCATATAAATCAATAAACAGATTTTCCTTTAGCGACTTTTCTAGTTGCAAAGCAAAATTAGCTTCCTCTGTGCCAGTATTGTTTAGAAAATAATCGGCAGTCCTTTTGTCTCCTACTTTTTTTAGGGTTCCATTTATTTTCCAGGCAACAGCAGGTGTATATTGGCCCATTCTTGTATTGAAGGTGTGGCCTCTGCCATTGGTATCGAAAATATAGTTGACTTGTCCATGAAGATGAGGTTCTCTAGCTATGCGCTTCGGCTGAGCAAGGACGACACTGCCCAGATTTCCTCCACCATACTCTATGGCATTGGCGCCTTTGAGGACGATAATATTATCTACTGCAAAGGGATCTATCTCTGGACTATGATCATTGCCCCACTGCTGCCCTGCCTGAGAGATACCATTGTTGAGCATGAGCAAGCGGTTGCCATAGAGACCATGCACGACGGGTTTGGAGATGCCGTTTCCGTTTTTAATCAGATGGACACCAGTTTCGTTTTCTAAGAGAGCAGAAAGATTTTGATTGGCATTATCTTCTATGATTTTTCTATTGACCGTGAGATTCGCCTGGCTATTATAATCCTCCTTTTTTCCAGCTATCACGACTGTACCTAAAGAGGTAGGTGTATGAGACAAAGCAATATTGAGGGTCGTATCACCATAGATATCGAAATGTAATTTTTCTCCTTCACAGCCGATGTGTGAGAGGATAAAATGATAGTGTCCAGCACAAATATTCTCTAATGAGAAATTACCCTCATCGTCTGTCGTTGTGCCTAGTTGTAATTCTTGGATATAAACATTGACATAGGACAGAGGCGATTCTGAAGCCTCATCCACAACGTTTCCTTCTATCTTAACAGTGCAATCTTGAGCTACACTAAAGAAAATTGAAGAAAATAAAAAAAAACAAAGCCCTATGCTCCTACTGAACATCTATAGGAAAGACTACTTCTATATCGGATTCTCCTGCAGCATTAGTAATATCTCCTGCAGAAACACCATCAGCAGTCTTCACGGGTTCGTGCAATAATATAATTGTGAGGGATCCTGAAGCTGCTGCATCAGTTGTAACTGTAGTACTGAGCCCCACCGGATTACCATCTGCATCTGTATCGCTATAAGCAACTACCAGTCCTGCTATATCTGTCTGGAAAAAGAACTGATGATCTTCGTCTTCTTCTTGTATTTCTTCTGTAATATTCTCAGCAGGCGAGTCGGATTCGTTGAGTAATTCCAGAACACCATTATAGGTTTTTCCCGCTCCCAAGAGTCCACTACTTATCATGGGCACCATCTCTCCATCTCCATCTAGGTCCTGAAAAGTGAGTACAATTGCTTCTCCCCCATCAGTCGGCGTCAAAGTATAGTTCACAGTTGTAATAAGTTCCTCTTCGTTCTCTATTACTGGATCATCTTTATCACAAGAAATAAAAGTAAAAGCAGTTACAAAGGCGAGTAATAGTAATATGTAGTTCTTAATCATGTCCTTATATTTTTATAAGGGCAAAAGTAATAACTATTTGCAACATTGTTGCAAATAGTTATTTTATTTTAGTTTATAATCTTTAGCATTTTGGGCAACGGAACTTCTCATAGAGCAGTATTATTATCAGATAGATAGGTAAATTAGTTCATGAATAAGCTCATAATCTTATTTTGGTTTTCTATGGTTCCCTTGCTCATAGGCTTGGTTATCTATCTAACTATTGGTTCTACCGAAACGATAATATATAAGCTTTTGGAAGACTTGTTAGGGAATACTTTCCTTACTCACATACGTTTTAAAGTACAATTACCATCCTTTATAAGATTCCATCTAGCGGATGGCTTGTGGGCCTTTGCCATGACAAGTACTCTTTGTCTGCTTTTCCTTAATAAAATACATAGAAGATCACTGCTCATCATTTCCATCTTTGCAGCTGGTGCCTTTGAACTAGCTCAATATTTTGGTATCACTAAAGGAACCTTTGATTTAATAGATCTTGCTACCATGTTAGTATTCTCATTGCTAGCATATTTTACAATCATTTATATACTAACACAAATCTCATGCGACAAACACTATTACTCTTTACAACCTTAGCTATATTCTTTGTTCTTGCAACAGCGACCTCACAACTTGAGCCTGCCAATGAAGAGTATGAATGTACAGTTCTACATCAAGGAAATGATATAATTATTATCAGTGAAAGCAATCAAAATATTGCTTCCGCTAGCTTAGCAATCGTGCAAGATTCATTACCTGGTGTTGCTTATTTTGTAAATGCCTACTCCTTAGCAGCGCAAGCTACTGACACTATCCCCTTCGAAGATTTTAAATCTAATGCTAACCAAACCTTCCCTGCTGGAGAAAAACCTACAAGCTTTCTGATGGAGTTTATAAGCGGAGATACCATTTTTAGCAAGCAGCAAATTTTCTGAGGGTAATCCTGTATATTGAAGTTGTCTCCACAAGGTCGACAAGACGAATGGTTTTAGAGAAGAGAGAGCACTGATGCTTCCCTTTGTCTTTTCGACTGTAACTCAATCCCTTTGTCTTTTCGACCGTAACGGAGTGGAGCGGAGAAAACTTCAACTAATCTGGAGTATGTGCAGGTATTTTGTATTTTGAAGTTGTCTCCACAAGGTCGACAAGACAAGTTGGCTAAAAGGGAAAGCTTGTGAAAACTAAAATACTGAAAACATCTTCTCAACCATTCCGTCATCAAGCCCTTTTGTCTTTTCGACTGGAGCATAGCGTAACGGAGAAAACTTCAAGGTAATAGAATGTAAAGCTAATCCGCATTTTGAAGTTGTCTCCACAAGGTCGACAAGACAAAATCATAAAAAAAGATGCATCAGCATCAGCATGGAGAAACAAAAAAAACAGCCTCAGATTTCTCTGAGGCTGTTTTTTGCAAGTTGACTAGACTTACATTCCTTAAATACTCTATATTTTTTATGAGAGTTGACTAAGCTCTCCCCTTGTATTTCTTTATCTTATAGTTACATCCGTGAAGTGTACTTGAGACTGTCCTTCAAGAATGAACCCTAATTTGTAATTTCCTTGATCAAATAAGTTTTTGTTTATCTGAACATTGTTACTCATAACTGGTAGTTGGAATTCCAATTCTCCAGCACCGTTGTATATCTGTACGACTGAGATATCTTTAGTAGTATCGAATACAAGGTTATCAGAACTAGCATCAAAAGCAGCGTTAGCAAAGAAATCTAAAGATCCTACTGTTACAACTTCTACGTCTGCAGAGTTAATCAATACTTCCGGAGTAGTGCTAGCAAAAGCAGTAGAGAAAGTGATTGTAAGAACTGTAAGAATTGTGATTAGATTTTTCATAATTGCTGTTTGTACATATAAGACAGGATTTCGAGGGTCTGCACTGCCTACCCCCATCTACAGGGTGGCTACTGAGCTCTACAAGGGGACTACAAGTATGAGAGATGGGGTCAGAACTGACAATTAGTTTACCATTTAAGTATAAGAATATGCAGAACTAGAAGTTTAACTAAGTAAATGCTAATCCTATTACCCACCAGCCCTACAAAGAACAAACCAGTCAATCAATATATAAGTCCATAGTACAGTAGCCCAGAAGTCTAAAAGTCTGACGATCTAGAACAGCCACTTGCCTGGCAGCTCAAACTCATTATTAGCATAAGTTTAACCCAATATTGGATACTTTCTTTGCATTTTTGGGGTCATAACTAAGCATGAGGTCTCTACACCACATATTATATATACTATTGCTCCTCACCGCTAGCCCTTCATTAGCGCAAGAAACGAGCTTTGATCAATGGAATACCCTTGCTTTAGTAAATATGGAGTCCAAGTTTGATGATATGATGGGTATGATCATCAAGACTGCCACCCCCACCCCAATAGTCCAAGACCTAGAAGGGAAAGAAATAGAAATAAGAGGCTACATGATTGCTCTAGATGTCAAGGCAGAACAATCCCACTTCATGTTTTCTCGCTATCCGCAAAATATGTGCTTCTTTTGTGGTGCAGCTGGACCAGAGTCCGCTATGCAAGTCTTTATGGCTGAGAAAAAGAAAATAAAACATACCACCAATAAGGTTGTTCTTAAAGGGACACTGAATATACAGCAGGGAGATCCTACTGGGCTCATCTATACTCTTACTAATGCTGAGCTAATAGAAATACTAAAATAAAAGAATCACATTATGAAAGCCGTAATAAAAATCATAGCACTCACTACCCTTTTTCTCAGTATGGGGCTTTCCCTCAGTGCACAAGACAATGCAGTTCCTAAGAAAAGCCTCTGGAAGACACTAAGCAAAATCACGTACAAAAAGAAATATGATGATCTCATGGGCTTCAAGATAGATGTCCCCGTCTTCAGTGATAAAATAAAGAAACTAGATGGCAAAGAAGTCGTTGTCAAAGGCTACATCATTCCAGTAGAGGGTTATAAATCTCACAAAGAATTTATCTTATCCGCTTTCCCATACAATATGTGCTTTTTCTGTGGTGGTGCTGGTCCAGAAACTGTTATGGAAGTAGAAGCGATAGAAGGTGTGGAGTATAGTGCCGAGCAAGTACTGCTGAAAGGCAAACTACAACTCAATGATGATGACATCAATAGACTGATGTACTTACTTACTGATGCAGTGCTAGTAGAGGAATAACCAAATAATTCTTATTTTCAAGTTACACCACTCAAGAGAATAAGATGACTGTTATCGTCCATACCCCGACTCCTAAGCTAGAAGAAAGCCTAGACTTCTATAAGAAACTAAATTTCACGGTCCTTTCGGACCAAGCACCTATTCTGGTCACGGATGGTAAAGTAGTCATAGAAATAAATCCAGAAAGATATGCCAGACCAGGTATAAAAATGTTCAGAGCTTCATGGAAGGAGGAAGTAGAAAAGCTGAAACAACTTACTGCAGTACACGACATAGAAAACGGATTTCTACTGACTGATCTTAATGGTTGCTGGATTTACCTCGTAGAAAAAGAATCTACGATCAAGTTCCAAGCAGAAGAAAAGCCATATGGCATGACCGGTAATTTTTATGGTGTCAACGTTGAAGCCTCAGACATGCAAAAGTCCTTCGACATCTGGGCAGTCTTGGGTTTCGAAATACAGATGGGAGAACTAGATAAGGGTTTTGTGGCAATGAGTGATGAAAGTGGCTTTCCTCTAGCACTGATGCAGCCGCGCTCTTGCCCGCACCTGTTCTTTACACCATCCATGACTTTCTTTAATGGAAAAACCAATCTAGAAATCATAGACAATATTAGAAATACAAGCATTCCTATTACCGAAGAAATTACCCACTTCAATAAAGAAGGGATCGTGGACAATATCATCATAAGAGATCCTGGCGGGTATGGCTTCTTTATATTTAGTGATTAGGCCCCAACCATTGGATTACGGTAGATAAAAAATCAAAACAATAAGGTAGATATCTCTTGTCCTTACTACTTTGCACTAGAATAATTCTCGCAAGCACAATTAAATACTCTTCTTTTGAATAAAAGAAAAATTCTAATACAAAACATAACCAATCTCACTGATGCTAGATACTTTGCCGCCTGGGGAGTAGACTATTTATCTTTTAATCTCAATCAAGATTCTGAATACTACATACCTTGGGAGAAAGCAGCTGAGATAATAGCTTGGGTAGAAGGGCCGCAAGCACTGGTGGAGTCCCACGCGATAGAATTTCTGGAAGGTGTAGATGGGCATATACTAGATAATATGTATAGCAGCCTTCCGCTCAACAAAGAAGCCTTTTTTAGAATTCATATGAAAGAAGTACAGAAAGGCCTTCCCGCAGGAAAGTACATTCTAAAGATTCAGAACAAAGAAGATGTAGCTCTGCTAAATGAAGTAAACAATCATGCCGAAGGCTGCACTATCTATCTTGACATTTCGGATTACGATCATACCCAGCTCTCTACCCTGCCCGATAATGGTATTGTTATACAGGGTGGAGAAGAAGAGAAGGTAGGAGTAAAGAGTTTTGAGCAGCTAGACGAGGTCTACGAATGGTTAAATTCCTAATTTGATTTAAAAAATAGAACATCTATCAGTATCATAACAGAAAAATGAAACAACTTCTACCCTTAGTTTTTATCCTCTTTGGCTATAGTCTTACTGCACAAATAGACGATTACAATATTGCAGATTATGTTACACCTGACTATACGTTTCAGTCCTTAGAAATTAATCCCAGTCTTGTCTTTCGAAAAGGATTTCTGGACCAAACAACTTTTGATGTCGACAGCCGATTAAGCTATTTTAGAGAAAAGCTGACACGTAAAAACATAACTACTAACGAGTTCTCACTTTTTGTCGACTACCTAAAGACCAAATCAATTTCTGATACGACTCAGAGATTTAATATGCTAGGTGATTACTATGGCAAAAATCAATTTTTCTACAAACCCAAAAGATTTATCACCCTAGACCTAGATGGAACACTGCAGTATTTTGAAAGCAAAAGTGATGAAACCTTTTATCTAGGATCAGCCACCCTCAATCTCAAACCTCACTGGGGTATGGGCAGAGTAGAAAGAATTACAGACGCTTGGCATACCAAAGAAATCCTCAAAGCTCTTAGAAAAAAAGGACTGCTCAAGAATGAGCCCACCACTGAGCAACTAGAAGCTCTCGCTATAGAGATCACGAGAATAAAAACCACCAGAGTAATAGATTTCAGATTTGATCAAATCTATGAATTAGAGCAGCTGGCTGCCCTTCTACATACTGATGACCTAATAGATACTGAAAGCTTCAGCTTCTTTGCCACACTTAATGATGCCTGGCTCTATGAGAGCTATATCAGGAGACGGTCAGGAAGTAGTTTCCAGATAGGTCCCACTTTCGAGACCACGCTAAACAGATTTAGTGAAGATCCGATAATTATCACTGGCCCTGGCATCGTATCCGCTACTGCAACTTCAGATCGCAGTTATGCTATAGAAAGCATCTACGAAAAATATGCCGCTAAAGGAGACTTCCAAATAGACTTTAAGACTAGTCTCACCTATGGACGGAACAGGAGAATGCTATCCAATACCAATGCAGACGACCTTATTACAAACTTTATAGAGTGGATGGCAAACCTAGAAATCTATTATCTCCTAAGTTCCCGTATAAATTTCAGAGTAGGACTAATTTCTGAGGCTTCTTGGATAAATGACCTGGACTCTCAATTCCTGAACCTAAATTATGGTCTCAATTATTTTGTAGCTCCGCGTCTGATACTAAATGCAGGTGCCTATCTTTCTTTACAAGATTCCAGAAATTTCGAACTGAGAGAATCTACCGGTTTCAATTTTTCTTTGAGGTATTTTATTAGGTAGACTTGACTATTTTCAGTTAGTACTCGAAAGAAAAGATGGAGTGATAAAAAGCTCCACTTAACTTTTACGATCTATCACAAAATCTATCAGTTGTCTTAAGCTTTCCCGCCCCTCATTTGCTGGGAAGGTATCTAGTATAGCTATGGCTTGTAGTCTGTATTTTTTCATAGCTGCTGTGGCATATTCTATACCGCCCATACGCTTGACAAAGCTGATGACCTCCTTAACCACTTTGGGCTCAGTACTTTTCTTTTTGATACTATGTACAATATGCTTTCTTTCTCTCTTATCTGCTTGTGATAAGGCGTAGATAAGAGGCAAGGTCATTTTCTTCTCTTTGATATCTATGCCTCTCGGTTTTCCGATGAAGGTATCTCCATAATCAAACAGATCATCTTTAATCTGGTAGGCTATGCCTAGTGTCTCTCCAAAAAGACGCATTTTCTCTATGACTTCAGGATCATCAGTTACAGAGGCGGCCCCTGCACTACAAGCTGAAGCTATAAGCGAAGCCGTTTTCTGTCTGATGATATCATAGTAGATATCTTCTTCTATATCCAGTCGCCTTGCTTTCTCTATTTGCAATAACTCACCCTCACTCAGGTCCTTG
>CALLAE010000102.1 GCA_938002665.1 uncultured Saprospiraceae bacterium
TCATGAGTGCTTAAGGATAAATCTATCGAACTGATGCTCAGAGGATCTAGGGAAGATGAAGCATCACATACGAATAACTCGTGTTGGTTGACACCATAGCGCATGCTAGCCACTAATTTTCCATTTACACTTTCTAAGGCATGCGTAATAGGTGCATTGTTAGCTTGGACGGACAAGGTATCTACAATTATGCTTGTGTTTGCATCAAAGTCATACAAATTAAGAAGTTGATTGCCCTCAAATTGTGAAATGTAATAGAACTGATCTTGATGCACTAGAAACTTACCACGTCTGAAAAGCTCACCAACTTCTGTATCTGGAAGAATGATCGCTTCTCCAGTTTCTAGATCTATAGTCGCAATAGGATTGTTTCCTCCAGTCCGTGCTCCTAGTAGTAAGGTATTGTCGGCCAACATAGCACTGGTAGACCAAGGATTTATATCATCAAATAGTATCTCAGCACTGAGGTCTGCTTTATTGATTTTTGCAACACTTTTTGAACTGATGAGAATGAAGTAGTCTCCATAGTCAATGGACTCCCGAGGGTTGCCTAGGAAAGGTGATGTTTTCAGTTCGTTGGTTTTCATGTTGATCAGAGCATAATCACTAAAGTTTTCACTATCCTTAAAAGCTGCATACATAAATTCTTGATGTATATACCCGCCTTGTGATTTTATGGCTGTTATCCCAAGAGAAGTGACATATTCATGGAGAGCCATGACTTCATTTTCTTCCTTTAGGTAAACTGCAGATTCTGGAAATGTGGGATTATGATACATAGCTCCTTCTGAGCCTGTGATCGTCTGTAAGTCTGAAGTAAATTTATGGACGATATCTAGATTTACGACTTCTTCAGTCACTGGATTATAACGAAGAGAAAAGTATCCCCCGCCTTGTTGTCCTGTAAAGTAATACCAACCGTCTGCAGCTTCCTGTACTTCGTAATATCTTCTAGTACCAAATTCCGGAAGTGCTATCAGTTCTTGTTCGCCGTGAGGCAACTTGTACCATGTGTCATCATCGTAGATAAAAGAGGCAGTCTCAGAAAAAAGAACTTCCCTCCAGTTGTTTCCCCACTCACTTTCATCCTCTACTATCATTCTAGTACCATCTTCAGTACCGTCTGTACTCCACACTGCCAGACGAATGCCATCACTGGAGCCTCTGAAATATAATAGACCATCTGTACCTATGTCGCCAGTAAAATTTTGGCCGAGTCCGCCAGTGTTCTGTGTGCCAGTTTCTATGATTTGAGCTAATTCATTGCACGGCTGTGATATGCTAAGGCCTACAATAAAAGTTACTAGAATAAGTGTTGTAATAGTTTGTCTGAACATTTCTTATTGGTTTAGTGTATACCGGAGTCTTGCTTGTGCAATGACATCGAAGGAATGATTTATACGAAGGGGTGGTTGTATCTCCTATATCAAAATTGTCTCCAACTTAGGTCAGGCACCTACTTCAGAGATATGTGTTAAAACTAAAATGTAAGCTACTTGTCATTTATAACCCACAAGTGGACCATGAGTGGTATAATTTTAGAATTCCATCAGAAGCGCCCTTGCTTTCAAACAACTTCAAAAACTTCTTTATGAAAACTTGGGCAACCCTTGCCATCATGGCTTGTTACTTATTAGGATATTCTAATTCAACTTTACTTTTTGATTCCAATTTAGCTATTGATGGTGCAATATTGGAATGTAATCTATTTAGTCCCATCGTAGGTGTCGGAGGAACACATATCATCTGTGCGGGTGAGGAAGCAGAAATAACTGTAACTGCTGAAGGAGGTACTGCGCCTTATACTTACAGTATAGATGGTGGATTCATCACACAGTCCCAGCCTTCTTTCTCAGTGCAAGCAGGAATTTACACAATTAAGACCTATGATGCATTGGTGGATGAGGCAGAATGTACTGTTGAAATATTGGAACCTCATCCGACGGAGGTATACTTAGCTGAAGTAGAAGATTTATGCCAGATGGACGAAGGTGAAATCGAGATACAGATAGAAGGAGGTGTTGCCCCATACACAATTAGCCACACATCGGCAACTGGTGGCACCTTAGATCAGGACGAAATTACGGTAGCTGCAGAGGGAGGAAGTGCAGTTTTTACAGGAGCAAAAGGTGGAGAGACTTACAACATTATTGTTGTCGATGCCAATGGTTGTCATGATGTTTCTTGGGTTACGCTTACTATAGAAGGAAGCTCTACTGGACAACCTCTACAAGTAGTAGGAGTGAGTGAAAATGGTTCTATTGATTTAACGGTTACTGGTGGCTCACCAAGCTATTCTTTCGAATGGACAGGGCCAGACAATTTTATAAGTAATCAAGAAGATATATCTATACTTACTGCAGGGGATTATTCTGTTGTTGTAACTGATGATAATAATTGTACGGCTTTTTCTGATTTTGTTGTGAGTGCTGCAGATAGCAAGTTGGAAGCACCTCATTTTTGTCTTGTCACAAATGATATAAATTCTGGCAAGAATGTTCTCTTATGGGAGGATCCTATATCTATAGAGAATATTGCAGAGTATAACATATATAGAGAGGGTAGCTCAGATGGTAATTTCGAATGGATAGGGAACAATGCTGCATCAGAAATAAATGAATTTATAGATACTGATTCTAACTCTGCTTCCCTTGCTTATAGATACCATATAACTTCTGTAGACAAAAATGGAAAGGAATCAGAACCCAGTAACAAACACAAGACTATACACCTTACAACTAGCCAAGGTCTTAATGGCAACATTAATCTAAATTGGGATAGCTATGAAGGCTTGGATTATGATCAGGTTACAGTCTATAGAGGAACGAAGGAAGATAACATGATGAAACTTCTAGATCTACCTGCAGGTAATTTTTCTTATACTGATCTTACACCTCCAGCAGGCCCCTTATATTACCAACTTGTAATAGCAGTTAATGTAGAGTGCATCACTAATAAGGCTAACTATGATGTAAAATCGAATGTTATATTCCTAGATGAATTAAGCGGCACTGAGGAACTGTTCTCTGATTATAAGTTCTATCCTAATCCCGTTCATAACTTGCTATATGTAGAATCCGAAAAAGCACTACACCTTGTTATTGAGAATAATGTGGGTCAGGTTATTTCTGAAATCAATATTACAGTAGGTACCAATGAAATCCTTACCACAGAATGGGAGGCAGGCATGTACTACATGCAGTTTTCAGATAGCATAAGTAGATGGACAGAACGCATTGTTATTACTAATTAGCTGCAGCTAAAAATTTTTAGCTTACGTTATCACATTGCTTGATGTTGATAGAAAACACAAAAGCCCTTGCAGATTAGTAAGGGCTTTTTCGTATCTAGTAATCATTGTATAAGTTAATTGGAATTGTATAAAATACCACCGTTGTTATTAGGAACAGTAGCGTGGGGGGTAATTTAGGTTTATTGTACACCAAAATCGTTAATGATGAAAAATCTCTTATACTTATTAATACTTAGTTGCTTATTTGTAATTTCCTGTAGTAAAGACGAAATAGGTGAAGCTATAGTTTTGCAGCAACAAAATGTAGAAAATAAGGTGGAACTATCACAAGAAGTTGATAGTGAAGAAAGAGGTTGTAAATACCTCAAAGATGCTGGAGATTTTTATTCTAGGAATCAAAATTTCTATATGAGAGCTATTTATGAAAGTACAATATGTGAAAACCTTTCTGATAATATGAGGCCTCTCTTTGATGTAGGTCTTAAGATTGACGAAGAAACCAATGTTGTACCTTATGTATTAAACAACGAAAAGTTAGTCAGTGGACTACTATTTTCAACGATAGCAGATGATTCAATTTTTTATTCTTCAATCTCTAAGAATAAATTACTTAATTATGAAGTGGAACATATCATAGTGTCAGAGGAGTTCACGATTTCAGTAGAAGAGATTTTAGAATTTATTCAAGTTACACAATGTATTGTTAATTGCAATTATCTAGAAAATGACCTTACGCCATTACGTGGGCCAGATTGCCCTAAATGGGGCAAGGATTGGGTGAAATGGAAAAAATTCTGGCAAGACTGGAGAAAGTTTTGGGATACGCATGGAGATCCTAATAATCACCCAGGAAGCGGTCTATGGAATGAACTCAGCCAGTGGGGAGACCAATCTTCTTCTCGCTATGAAGT
>CALLAE010000103.1 GCA_938002665.1 uncultured Saprospiraceae bacterium
ACCAAGTATAGAAATAAAATCACAAAAATTGTAGATGTAATACAATTCTTACATAAAACCAACCCTATGAAATATGATCTGACGGAGGGTCATAGGTTTTATGAATATCGGATTGTTAACTTTCTTGTCGAAGCCGCTTTAGGAATGACCTCTAAAACTGTTTGGTCAGGTGATTACCAAGTCATTGGTGGTATAATTATAGTAAAGCCAGATGCTGAAACACTTTGCTATCACCTAATAGATTTTAACAAGTTTAAGTCATATTTAAAAAATAGTTCGAGATTAGATAATCCATCAGGTTCTAAAATGGGTTACGGAGATTTATATGAAGAAAATGGGGAGACTTTTATCAAGTTGAATTTCCAAGTCAAAGCTTAAAAGTGCCAGCTGGTAGCAAGCTATATTGGGAATGCCTCCTTCGTCAGTGCTCTAGATTTAGCCTATATGTCCGATGCATGGAATAGCAATCATACTAATAGACAATGAAAATTATAAATCCATAGCCTAAGCAGGATACATAACATAATTTCGAGGTGTCTCCCACAACTTCACCCCTATCTCAAACTTCTCATCTATCACCTCTCTCAATATCTTATGGATATTGAAACAGATAAGCTCAGCAGAAGGATTGACCTCCTTGAATTCTGGACATTCAAGATTTAGGTTTTTGTGATCATATCTATCTTCGATATGTTCCTTGATTATCTCTTTGAGTACACCAAGATCGAATAGATAACCTGTCTCAGGATCTAGCTCCCCGGTCAAGCGCACTTCTACATCATAATTGTGCCCATGATAATTAGGGTTATTGCACTTTCCAAAGACTTCCTTATTCTTTTCATCTGACCAGTGATCATTATGCAATCTATGCGCTGCATTAAAATGGGCTAATCTATATATGGATACTCTCATAATTCACTTATCGAAGATCAAAGGTAAGAACAATAGTAAATCGAAAGTGTTCTCTGAGAAGTATAATCTTATCTTCGAGCTCGATGTACTTTAAAGACATACCAGGACATACTGATCTGAAAGCCTATGTAAGCAAGATTGTTGGTGAAAACAGAGTTCCCCATGCCATATTACTGGTGGGTGGCGAAGGCTATGGAAAACTGGCACTCGCTCTAGCGCTCGCTGCTTACTTACAGTGCACGGACAGAAAGGATGGTGATGCCTGCGGAACTTGCTCCAACTGTAAAAAGACCCAGCAACTCATCCACCCAGATATCCACTTCTCCTTTCCAGTGGTGACCAAAGGCAAACTCAAGCGGGCAGATACCACCAGCCAGCATTTCTTACCAGAATGGAGATCATTTGTGCTCTCCAAGCCCTACGGAGATCTTAATGAATGGCTACAGCATATAGGCGCGACAGACAAACGAGCCAATATCAATGTCGCAGAATGCAATCAGATTCTTAAGAATCTCAGCCTGGTAACCTACGAAGGCGGCTATAAGATACAGATCGTGTGGTATGCAGACCTACTAGGCAAAGAAGGGAATAGAATTCTGAAGCTGGTAGAGGAGCCTTCTGATGATACGATCATAATACTCATATCACATAACAGAAACGCTATTCTGAATACCCTCAGGTCACGATGTCAGATCATTTCTGTGCCACCCGTAGATGATACTGCCTTACTGGAACATATAAATGTGCAATTTGACCTGAGCCCTGAAGACAAGCAAGAGCTGGCCTTTCTATCTGCAGGCAACATCAGAAAAGCCTATTTATTAGGCCATAATACAGAGATGAACTACTCAGAAGATCTGTTTGAGTGGCTGAGAACAGCCTATAAGGGGGATCCTGAGCTTATCGTGACCCAAGTCGACGCTTATGCTGGTCAAGGTCGACAAGAACTAATCAACTTTCTAGAATATGGTCTCCATTTTCTAAGAGAATACCTGCTATTACTCAATTCTGGGGATCAGAATATTCTCAAACTCACAGAAACAGAGAAAGAAGTAGCCCTCAAAATGGGAAAGATCCTAGATGTCAATAAAACCGAAGGTCTCAAGAACTTATTTGAAACGGCTATAGGGTATGTACACAGAAATCTCTCTTTAAAGTCATTAATCATGCACATCACCTTAGAAATAAATGCGATTTTAAGGTCAGAAGTCGATAACTTAGTGACTTGAAAACGATTCTGACGGATATACGTCAGGACACATTATAAATAGTTCAGTTTCTCTATGTTAAAGTGACATAAGTATCTGAATATCAACATATAAGACAAGATGGGTTGTTCAACGTGTGCTGTTTCAGCAAAAGGAGTCCCGACGGGATGTGGCGATAAAGGACACTGCTCAAGCGGCAGTTGCAATAAAAAAAATTCATTTGACTGGCTTTCTACCTTGGATCTGCATGATCCTCTAGCCTACCCAATAGTAGAGATATCCTTCAAAAAAGGAAATAGAAAAAATTTCTTTCATAATCCTGAGCATTCTAAGGCTGTCACTGGAGACTTAGTAGTCGTAGAATCTACTTCAGGTTATGATGTGGGACGTATAAGCTTATCAGGAGATCTGGTAAGACTTCAGATGAAGAAAAAGAAAGTCACTGAAGACAAAGTCATCCATAAGGTCATCAGAATAGCTAATTACAGAGATCAAGAAAAGCTCAAAGAAGCACGGTCGCTAGAAAAGAAAGCCATGATCAGAGCCAGAGCTATCTCTAGAACCCTAGATCTAGATATGAAAGTCGGTGATGTAGAGTACCAGGGCGACAAGCGTAAAGCTACTTTCTATTATACTGCCAATGGAAGAGTAGATTTCAGAGAGTTGGTCAGAATGTATGCTAAGGAATTCAGAGTCAAGATAGAAATGAAGCAAATAGGTTCTAGACAAGAATCTTCTTTGATAGGTGGGATAGGCACTTGCGGAAGAGAGCTATGTTGCTCTACCTGGAAGTCTACCTTTGAAACAGTAACAACAGGAGCTGCAAGATATCAGAACCTCGCTATCAATCAAACCAAACTGACTGGTCAGTGCGGTAGATTAAAGTGTTGCCTCAACTATGAGCTGGATACTTACATAGATGCACTGGGTGAATTTCCAAAAAAAGCAGACACTATAAAGTTAGAGGGTGGCTATGCTAATCTAGTAAAGACAGATATCTTCAAAGGCATCATGTTCTATGCTATCCAAAAAGATAACATAAGAGGGCCTCTCTTAGCTCTAGATAAAGAAAAAGTGAAGCAACTCCTAGAGCTCAATAAAAAAGGTGTCCATATCAAAGATATCAATACCATTGCTTATGTGGAAGCCAAGAAAGAAGAAATCAACGAAGAGAATATAGAGCTAGACTTTAATGATGGTACTGGAGAAATAACCTTGCCTGGAGTCAAGAAGAAGAAAAAAAGTAGAAATAAGAACAAAAGGAATAATCCTCGACCTAAGAATAGCAAAGGAGGCCAACGTTCTAAACCTCAAGGTAAAAAAGAAGCTAGCAAATCAGATGGGCCTAAGCAGGGAGGAGAAAAATCTAGAGGACCAAGAAACAATAAGAATAAAAGAATATCTCCAAACAAAAACAGAGGTCCTAAAAACTCTAACCGCAATAAATCAGATGGCGGCACTGGCGGAAAGCCTAGCAATAAGCCATCTGGAAAATCTGACAATAAGCCTAACAAAGATTAATTTTCAAAAAGTATAATTAAGGGTATCATGAAGTATGATGTAGTAGTTATCGGTTCTGGACCAGGTGGCTATGTTGCCGCAATCAGGTGTGCACAGCTGGGTATGAAAACTGCCATTGTAGAACGCTATAGTACGCTAGGCGGCACCTGCCTCAATGTAGGTTGCATCCCATCTAAAGCACTACTGGACAGTTCAGAACATTTTCACAATGCAGAGAAAAACTTCAAAGAGCACGGCGTAAATATCTCTGGTCTGAAAGCTGATCTTAAGCAGATGATAGCCAGAAAGAATGGTGTCGTAGAGCAGACTTGCGGCGGCATCACTTATCTGATGAACAAAAACAAGATCGATGTGCACCATGGGCACGGTAGCTTTATCAGTAAAAACAAGCTGGCCGTAAAAGGTGATAAAGAAACAACAGAATTAGAATTTGATAAAGCTATCATTGCTACTGGCTCTAAGCCTGTCACGCCGGGCTCATTCAACTATGACAAGAAAAGAGTCATTACCTCTACCGAAGCACTAAACATAGAGACGCTTCCTAAAAAGATGGTCATCATAGGTGCTGGTGTTATAGGACTAGAGTTAGGTTCAGTCTATGCTCGAATAGGAACGGAAGTAGAATTTATAGAGTTCCAAAACAGAATTCTTCCAGGCATGGACAAAGACATCGCTAAAGAATTGCAGCGCTCTATGAAAAAGCTTGGCGTAAAGTTCAACTTAGGCCACGCAGTCACATCTGTCTCCTCTACTGCCAAGTCCGCTACTGTCAAATACAAAAAGAAAGACACTGAAGAAGAGCTAGAACTCAAAGCAGATTATTGTCTTATCGCTATAGGCAGAAGACCATACACTGATAACCTCGGTCTAGAAAATATAGATGTCACTCTAGATGATCGCGGCAGAATAAATGTCAATGACCATCTAGAAACTACCGCTCCGGGTATCTTCGCCATAGGTGATGTGATCAAAGGTGCTATGCTAGCCCACAAAGCAGAAGAGGAAGGTGTCCTAGTCGCAGAATATATGACAGGACAGAAACCACATATCAATTATAACCTCATACCTGGTGTCGTCTACACCTGGCCAGAACTAGCAGCAGTAGGACAGACTGAAGAGCAACTCAAAGAAGCAGGCATCGAATATAAGGTGGGTAAGTTCCCTATGAAAGCCTTAGGAAGAGCGAGAGCCAGCATGGATACAGAAGGAGTGATAAAAGTCATCTCTCACAAGGAAACTGACGAGATACTAGGTGTCCATATGTGTGGTGCGCGGGTAGCTGATGTGATCATGGAGGCAGTGGCGCTGATGGAGTTTAGAGCTAGTGCAGAGGACATGGCACGTATCTCCCATCCGCACCCTACCTACACAGAGGCGGTAAAGGAAGCAGCGCTGGGAGCTACGGGGAATAGGTATTTGCATATCTAGAAATCTTAAAACTTGCGGTGCCGTACTTAGCCATGAAATTATGAAGGGATTTTACACATTGCTTGTTATTCTTTTCTGTTGCTCTATACTTACTGCACAAGTTGAGCTTAGTGCAAGGGTCGGTATAGGGTTTTCTAATATGACTCACTCTATAGACGCCTTTACTCTCAATCAAGAAGAAATATCTTTTAAGGAAATTTATGGATCTATCCCTTCTCTAGGAGCTAATTTTACACTTTACAGCAATACCAACAAACCGATATCGCTTGGCCTAGAACCAGGCTTTGTGACCAAAGGTTACAGCGATAACACTGGTAGACTTACTTTCATCTATTTTCACATTCCAGCAGTTGTCAGAGTAAATATTAGCTCTAAGTTCCATCTTGATCCACTTTTAGATGTTGGAACAATACTTATCGCCAATGCTTATTCTGGTCAACAAAGAACTGATCTGAAAAAATTTGGGCTTTATAACATCATAGACTATAGTGTAGGACTAGGCATCGGATACCAACTCAATGAAAAAATTGATATAGGTGCTCGTTACTCTAGAAGCTTAACAGTCGTAGATGAAATATTTCTAACTGATATAAATGGCGTCGAGTTATATCGCAATGAATTGAAACCTCAGTATTTTAATTTGTATTTAAGCTATCGTTTTTACAAAAAAGAGGTTCTTACTAACTAGGAATTTCCCCATTCCACCATCTTTCGGATTAGAAATGATTTAACCTCGGCTACCCGACCTCATTATATAGAATTGTTCAGGTGTCATTACACTGATTTCACTCTTTTTATAATCTTTTGTATTTCTTGTGAGGATCAAATCTATCTTTCCATATGACTCACATGCATAATTTTGCAGTGCATCCTCAAAGTCTTTGAACTTTGAATTCATAGCCTTTAGGATTATCTGTTTATCAATAGCAAGAACATCCGTTAGAGTCATTAATTGATTTAATTTTTTCATAACTCTATCATGTGTCGAGACTTGACGCAGAAGATAGTATACATTACTTATGATGACAGCAGTCAAGTAGCCATTTAGTTTTTTCAACTCGATTTGGGATAAAATATAAGAGGTATAATGTGAGTGGGGCTCTCTGTCCAAAAAGAAATCTAAAATGACATCAGAATCTAGCAATACATTCTTCATTTTTTGAGATACTTATTGGAAAGAGCTTTTGTCAACTCCTCTTTGTAATCAAAATCTTTTGGCGCTTTAAATGACCCTCTCATTGATTTTACTAGCGGAGTAATTTTAATTTCCTCAGAAGTCTGATCTTCAGTTATGAGCTTTAGATAGTTCTCTATGATATCAGACAAACTTCTTTCTCTTTCCTTAGCGTACTTCTTAGCTTTTTGGATAATTGACTTATCTATAGTTAGAGTTAACTTGGTACTCATTATACTTTTTTATTAGATTCAATTTATGCATATCAAAATAAGTACTTTATTGAAGTAGTGCAAGTCTATTTTAATATATACGTGTAACTATTACTTGAAATGGAAAAACTTATCTAGAAGAATAATCTAGCTCCACCTCCCCATGAGGCAACGCGTACTTCTTATCCTCCGTAACAAAGATCAATCTATCCCCCTCTTCACATTCCCGTACAAGATCCTGTAGGAGGATATTCTTCACAGCAGTCTTCGTATACATCCAGTAAGTCTTAGTCCTATCATTATGTATCGCTACTCTAAAAGGTAGGCCTAGCACTTTAGTACTTCCACGTTCAGTAAGTGCTACCGTATATAATGTCAGTTCACCTTTTCGCTCAGCATCCAAGACACATTTGCCTCTAGGGCTATAATCATCTACCAGCAATACACCATTAAAATAAATAGCAGCACAGTCATTATAGGCCACTGTCATCTTAGCTTCCTGAGCATGACTCAGACTCACAGCCATCACACTGAATACGAGAAGTCCAACTAGCTTTTTAAAAATCATGATTAAGAATCTTTTAGAGTAAATTGCGCATTCCTCCCCTCTAAAAACTTAAGATGCTCATCCAGCGCAAATTCTGAATCCGTAAACCTTTTGACCCTTGATTTAGATTGCTCTATTCTTCTGATAGACCGCACAAAGCGCCTAACACTTTCCACTGAGTCTAGAATAAGTCCAGGCACAGGCATACTCTCCCCTTCTTCGCTTTTTGCCACCATTGTAAAGTATGATGAGTTACTATGCTTAATTATTCCTGTCTGCACATTCTCGGCTTCTACCCGTAGGCCCACTACCATAGAAGTATTACCAGTATAGTTAACAGAAGCTTTCATCGTGACCAGCTCCCCCACTTCTATCGGACTCAAAAAGTCAACCTTGTTAACCGAAGCAGTGACACAGTAGTGGCCTGAATGCTTGGAAGCGCAGGCAAAAGCAATCTGGTCCATGAGATTGAGGATATGACCACCATGTACTCTCCCACTGAAATTAGAATGCGCGGGAAGCATCAGCTGAGTGATGGAGACTCTGGAATCGTTACTGCGTTTGTATTTTCTTTCCATGTGTGAATGTCTGAGATGCTCTAAGTTTATAGTTACTAAGTGTCACAATATAATGAATGCTCATTGGGACTTACTAGGTTGAAAATAATAACTACTAAGCGTTAAGTAAGATATGAAACCCGTTCATACCGCCAGACCTTATAAGATCACATTATTTTTTGTTCTCCGCTATTTTTCCAGCTTCACTACGTTCTACAAAACCATAGAATTCATCTTGCCCTGCACACTAGTTAATCGTTTATGAATAGTATATATTCTGGTAAACATCATAGCGGGCTTCGAATATAGATGTCTTTATAGCAGCCTAATGAGGTACTTTTCCAGTAGCTCCTTCTACTACTATAACAATCTCTCCCTTGATAGAAGGTCGTCTTTCTAGCTCTGCTATCACCTCATCTAAGCTTCCCCTTATATTCTCCTCATGTATCTTAGATATCTCTCTAGTCACACATACTTTTCTAGGTACTTCTGTCATCTCTAGTATTTTCTTCAGTGTCTTTACCACTCTGAAAGGAGACTCGTATAGGATGAAAGGATTTTGTAGAGCTAATAGATAAGTCAGTCTTTTTTGCTTGCCCTTTTTCTGGGGTAAGAAGCCCTCGTAATGAAACTTATCACAAGGTAAGCCAGACATGACCATAGCTGGAATCAGTGCTGTGGGACCAGGCAGACTGGTCAGTGGAATATTCTCTGCTATGGCTTCTCTTATGAGCAAGTAGCCTGGGTCTGATATCCCTGGTGAACCCGCATCAGATATCAGCGCCATAGCTTCTCCACCCCTTAGCCTTTCGACAACATTTGCCAATTTCTTATGTTCATTATGAGCATGGAACGATTCTAATCTGGTAGTTATCTCATACTTGTCCATCAGCCGCTTACTGGTGCGGGTATCTTCAGCTAGGATAACTGAGACAGAATTGAGGACAGATACAGCTCTGTAAGTCATATCCTCTAGGTTGCCTATAGGTGTAGGAACAAGATATAACATGGCTTATAGTCGTGAAATAGTGGTTTTTGGGCTTAAATAATTCATAAAATTGAATCCTTGATATATATTAGTCAAATTTGTAAGCACAAGATATAGTTTACTATATACATAGTTTGTTCTTTGTGTAGGCAACGATTTTAATCTCTTGGGGGATTATATAATTAACAACAGCCATAAGACCGAAATGAGAAATCTATTATCCATTATTTTCATATTTAGTTCCTTCATCATGATGGCCCAGCCCTCTAATGATGATTGTCTAGATGCTATAAACATATCTTCAGTAGATAATTTTTGTTCAGATCTAGCGGCTTTCTCTAATGCCGGTGCAACTCCTGATCCCACTTCTAATGACGCCATCAACCAATGCGTAAGTTTATCTTTCGATAACGGCGTATGGTTCAGCTTCAGACCAGGTGAGCCGGCAGTACTGATTGAAATAAATTCTGGTGGTGTACTAGGTACCCTAGCTCAACCCAATGCGATCTTATATACAGGTAGTTGTACTACTGGTTTGGAATTTGTCACTTGTGCTCCCGGAAATCCTACTAACCTAGAAATGATAGCCTCAAATCTTACAGTTGGCCAAAGGTACTATCTCTTCATAGCCACTGAACCTGGATTTGAAGGATCCTTTCAGCTATGTATTAATGATTTTATAGCTCCACCTTCTCCAGAATCCGATTGTCCAGCAGCAGTAATTCTTTGTGATAAATCTGCCTTCCAAGTAGAAAGCATTACTACAAATGGAGATGACCCAACGGAGCTTGATGATTTCAATGGAGAATGCTTAAATCAAGAATTAGCCTCAGTATGGTATAGATGGACCTGCGACGAACCAGGACCCTTAACTTTTACCTTGACTCCTAATGACTATAGACCGGGAGTCATAGCAGATGATTTAGATTTTGCTGTATTCGAATTACCGAATGGTATTAATGATTGTGCAAACAAACAGATGGTCAGATGTATGGCTAGTGGAGAAACAGGAGGTTGTAATCCAGATACTTGGCTAATATGTAGAGGACCTACTGGACTCAGCTCTTCCGCAGGAGATACTGAAGAATTGCCAGGTTGTAATCAATGTAGTGGCGGTGGAGATGATAATTTTATTTCACCCCTAATGATGGAGTCAGGAAAATCCTATGCTTTGGTCGTTATGAATTTCTCCAATACAGGAAAAGGATTTGAAATAGAATTTGGACAAGAAGGTGGTACGTTCTTGGGACCTGAACCTGATTTTTCAGAAATCCTTGGAAATTTTATTGAATGTGATAAGTCGGTGGAATATTTTGACGCATCAGAACCCGGGGCAGATCCTATCGTTGATTGGTCATGGAATTTTGGAGAAGGTGCTAATCCCCAAACAAGACAAGGGATCGGCCCTCATAATACAACCTACGAATCTTTTGGACCTAAATCAATAGCACTAACAGTAGAAAGTGATAGAGGCTGTAGGGTAACTACTATCCTAGATATTTTCGTAGACCCTTGCTGCGAAGATTTTGCACCCCTAGAAATAACTGCAGACAAAAGCGATGTCATCTGTGCTGGTACTAATACAGGTAGCTTTTTACTTTCAGCAGACTTAGGTAATCCAGAATATAATTTCAGTATAGATGGCGGAGAGTTTCTTCCTAAAATTAATTACACAGATCTAGCACCAGGAGAATATGTCGTAGACGTCGTAGATACCAAAGGTTGTGAAGGTACTACCGTCATAGAAATTACAGAACCGCCGCCACTAGAAATAGATGCCGGCCTCCCCTTAGAAATAGAGTTAGGCTTTCAAGATACACTGGACGCGACAATCATGCCCGCTGGAGCCAATGTAACTTATATGTGGTCTCCTGAAGAAGGTCTGGACTGTCCAGATTCAGAATTTATAGATTGTCCTGATCCTATAGTTATATCTCCAGGAACAACAACTTATACCGTTACAATCACAGACGAGGCTGGTTGTACTTCATCAGATCAGGTCACGGTCAGAACGATTATTGTGAGGCCATTCTATGCACCTACTGTTATAACCCCAGATACTAGAGATGTAGAGTCTGTATTTAAGTTAGGATTTGGAAGGCAAGCCGAGAGGGTGGTAGAGTTCTGCATCTTTGATAGATGGGGTAATCAGATCTACCTCGGCAAAGACATAGAGCTGGACCAAAACAATGAAATGGTTAGCGGTTGGGATGGCAGATTCGGGACAGCTGTAGGGCAGACAGGTTCTGCACAGGTCAATCCTGGTGTCTATGTATGGTATGCAGATGTCTTATTTATAGATGGTGAAATCATCCCATTAGCTGGAGATGTTACCATAATCAAATGACAGTAAGGCGGATTTGAAATTACTATATCTATTCTCCGGTTTTCTTTTCATGTGTTCTTGTGCTAGCGAGAATAAAGACACCAAGGTCAACATATCCAAAAAGGAAGCTCTAGCAGAAATAGCCAAAGAAGTCGAAATACTCTACAGCGACTCTGCAATAGTCAAAGTCAAAATCATCAGCCCTACCATGAAAAGATATAATCTCAAAAACGAATCTTATGACGAGTTTCCTGATGGGCTGCTGGTAGAATTTCTGGATGAAAACAAAAGGGTAACAAGCTGGCTAGAGGCAGACTATGCAATCAGAAAAGACAAAGAGAAAAAAATCTACGTAGAAAATAATGTCGTCCTGTACAATAAAAGAAATGACAAGCTAGAGACCGAAGCCCTTATCTGGGACGAGGGTCTGGAGGAGATCTACACCAGCCGCCCTGTAAAAATTTCTCAGCCCGAAAGAGGTGACACTTCCTATGGCCATGGTTTCCGAGCCGACCAAGAATTCAATAGATTCGAGATCAAGAAAAATTTCTCTGCCAT
>CALLAE010000104.1 GCA_938002665.1 uncultured Saprospiraceae bacterium
AACGGGTAAGCCTGTGAGCGGAGCTAACGTAAAGGCCATGGCAAACATCATAGAAACCGTACCCATATACTTTCCCTCATTGTTGGGAGTGGAGCGGCGCATGGCCAGACTAGGGATGAGCGGGAAGTTGATCACTTCTCCAAAGGCCACAAAAAGACTATATATGATGATAGCTAGGATGGGACCAAACAAACTCAAAGACAAATATGAGAATCCTATCATCAGCGCTCCTAAGACCATCGGTAGGATATACTTATTTTTTTTCTCGATGATATTGACCAAGGGCATTTCCAGAAAGAAAACGAGTAGACCATTCACGGTGAAGAAAAAACCTATCATCATCTCATTAAGCTGAACGGCCTCTTTAAAATAAACAGGGACCAAAGAAACAATCTGAAAGAAGGCCACCATGTTTAAGAGATTGAAAAATAGAAAGGCTAGCAGGACAGAATCTTTATATGGCGAAACTGTTTTTTGGCCTGACTTGTTTTCTAAATCAGGTCTAGTATTACGATGCCCAAGCACTTTCAACAAGGTGAGAAAAGCTAAAAAACTAGTGGTGCCCTGCAGAATAAAAATCCACTGATAGCCAAACTTGAAAGCTAGAAAACCGCCGACCGCAGGACCTATAGAAATACCTAAATTAATGGCCATCCTCAGCAAGGAAAATCCTCTTGTCTGATAGTCAGGATGTCCCCAGGCTGTCACAGAGCTGAACGCAGGCGCACTGAACATACTGTTACATACACCAGTGACTGCCATCCACAAGCAGAGGGGACCGAAAGAGGTAAACAACATAATACCCCAGTAGGCAAAACTTGCTAAAAACAAGCTTATCGCCATTACCTTAAAATTACCAATGAGATCCGTGAGATAACCACCCAGGTTAGATCCCATCAATGCCCCAAGGCCAAAACAAAAAAGGATAATACCTGATTCTGTCTTGCTAAAGCCCAGCTTTGTGGTCAGGTATACGGACATAAAGAGTATCGCTCCCTCCCCGCATCTATTGACGAGGTAGATCAGAGCGACTTTCCAGATATCCTTAGAAAGTCCAGAAAACGAATCCGTATATAGTTTTATCAAGTTCATAAAATCAAAAAAGCCTTGTCAACTGATGCTGACAAGGCTATATATTTTTTACAGAAATAAAAGACGTGATCAGCTCCTTAATGGATTAGAACACTTCGAATATCTATTTCTGGTTAACATCATTGTTTAAATTCTTTGACAAAACTATGTATAATAATTATAACCTGTTCTATCTGGTTTCTATTTATTGTAGTTTAAATTTAATAGGTAAAGTATATAGCACCTTTACATTCTTTCCTCGCTGCCTACCTGGCGTCCACTTCTCGCAGATATAATTCATTCTATTTATTATCCACAGACCAGAATTACCCATTCTTCCACGTGGACTTTTCACAAGGGTCACATCACCGATACTTCCGTCTTCCAATACTACAAACTGGGTTATTACCATTCCCTCTATCTTCAACTTTTTGTCAAAATCAGGATACTTTAGATTTTTGTAGATAAACTCTAGCATTTTCTGCTGTGCACATCTGTTTTTTTCTTTATCTGCTAACTCATCATCTTCACAACCTGGGAATCGTGGCATGGTTTCAATGATTTTAAATGAATCTTGAGGCTCAGTATTATTACTTTCTTCTTCCTGAATCTCTTGACTTTTTATTCCAGCAGTATCCACTACGATCTCTTCCCATTCTCTTCTTAGGTTTTTATGCTTACTGAGATAGATACTATCAGGAGAGCGGCATCCCTCAAGGTTGACCTGATCTATTATGTTCATTTTCCTCACTAGCTTTTTATTGTCTTCTTTAATATTATTTTGAGATAAGTCGACCTCCATTCTTCCAGGGATTGAAACCAAATCTTCAGGTATCGGTCCGGTTAAAAAATTTCCTCTTACTGACAACTTTTCAAATCTCTGAAGCTTAGCCAATCCTGAAGGGATTGGACCTTTCAAATAATTATACTCAAGATTTATATGTACTAAATCCTCTAACTGGGAAATTGCTTCAGGAATTCTACCATTGAAGTTAGAAAACTGAAAATTCAGTCCTACAATTTTCTTTTTTTTGTTACAAGAAATGTAGGTACTTCTACAAACTTGTTTCATGCTCTCATAGGTAGGAATATCAGGATTGTCTTGCTTGCCGATGAGGTCGGCAATGACTTGGTTGAGAATTGCTACTTGGTTGTCTTGGGCAAGCAATGAACTGCAAGCACATAAACAAAGCACCAACAAAGGAAGAGTTTTAAACATAATTAGAGAATTAAGAAGCAAGTTACTATATAGAACTTTTATATGAATCTTATCAGCAGGGATAGAGCAAGACCTTTAATTTCAATAACAATTAGTCATTTTGTCGCCATGCACCTACTATGTCTCTCATAAATATAGCTAACTTCATTTTACAACTTCCAAAATGAAACAACTAATACTATTCTGTCTTATCGTTATCTATTCTCAGACACTACTATCGCAATCGGATTGGATACAATATGGTGGTCACTTCATCAGGGATATTGAGACGACTGATAAATATACCTGGATTGCCACCTCAAACTCTGCCATAAGTATTGATAATGACACAGAAGAGATGAAAGAATATCAGTCATGGAATAGCGAAATGAAAGGTTATGGTGTGCAAAGCATTGCTAATTGCCCAAATGGGGATGTATGGTTTGGCATGTACCGTGGCGGACTCAATAGGTATAGCGATGGACAATGGTCTTACTATTATGACCTACAAGGAGATACTATAAGCTCTCCAAACGAACTCATATGTGATGAGTCCAACTCTATCTGGTTTCAATCTGCTGGGACGCCTGGTATTTGGACATTAGAAGAAATGAAACTTATTAGCGTTACTGATTCTATTAATGAATCTATTCACAGAATAGCTCCTTATACTGAGGACTCCACTTTCATCTCAAACAATAAAAAAATATTTCTTTATCGGAATGGAAGTATTGTAAATGAATTAGCTAGTCTACCTCTACAAGACTACTCTGTTAGTAGTATTGTTGTATCAGATAGAGAACTCTATGCTTTGATACGTGATGAGTCAGCAGGCACGACCGCTTATAATTATTTGTTTAAATACTACAACAACTCTTGGAAAGAAATTTTGAATTTCGAAAATAAGAGTATAAGAAATCTCCTTGCAACTGATTATGGTCTTTGGTTCTCATATACTCTCGATAACAAACAAACTATAGCTAATTACTATAATGGTTCTGTCAATTACTATAAGCTGGAGGACATTACAGATTTATTGGATCTTGATACCTTAAGACCCAATCGAAAATATCTCCAATCTGTAGACAAAGAAGGCAAATGGTGGTTTAGTGTCTATGAGGGTCAGGAAGATCCACAGGTCTACAGTATCTCTGGAAATGAAGCTACTGCATATAACACCATTCCGTCTGGACCTTACTCAGGATCGATTTCAAATATTTCGAAAGGTTGTGATGGAACTATGGTCCTTCAGAGTAATCGTTATGCCGATTTTTTTGATGGCGCGGAATGGCACCATTTCGAAATGGGAAATGATACCCTATGGTATGATCATGCAATGACAGTAGACGAGACTACTTGTGACATCTGGGCAGTGATGGAGAATCCTTACAACCACAAAAAGTACCTTGTTAAAAATAATTTATTGGTCCAGAATCAGGAAATCTTAAGAAATATAGAGGGGCTGCCAACATTGAAAGCAAAAGACGGCATACTTTATAGCTTAATACGTGGTGATGTTCCTGGATATAGGCCAGGCCTAGGTATTCTTGATGGAGATGTATGGGAAGAACATATAGAACCATTTGTTAACATAGAATTTCCTCAGCAAAACTCAAGCATTTATGATATAATGATTGCATCAGATGGTAAAGTTTATTGTAGTACAAGTTCTTCAGGAATTATAGTCTATGATGGGACACAATGGGAACATTTCAATGAGACAAATTCTATAGTTCCCAACCATAGTGGTTGGACCTATGAAGATAACGATGGATACATTTGGGCTTCTCATCCTGATGGTGTCATAAAATATGACGGTAATGACTGGAGCTTTTTTGAAATTCCTTCAGTATGGTATGGCATAGGAGGGATGATTCAAGACGCTACTGGAAACTATTGGTTATCATCTTACAAAAGGGGCTTACTCTACTGGAATGGTTATGACCTAATAACCTACAACCATCAGAATAGTGACTTGGCATCTGATGTAATTTGGGATCTTCTAATGGATGATAATGGAAAGCTCTGGCTCAACCACACCTATGCAACTTCTGTATTAGACCCAGGCAATCTTTCTTCGGGTAATGGTCTCTATGGCATGACCTATTTTGATGCGGAAATGAATGGCACTTTTGATGCATCTTCAGATGCTAGGTTAGCTAACCAAAAAATTCTTAATGTTCAAGATAGTACTATTGCAATAACAAGCAATAATGGAACCTACGCCTTTTATCCTAAAACAATCAGTAAAGAAAAAACTGCTTTAAAAATTATAGACTCCAATTTCGAGTTAACAACTGATGCGGAACTAGAAATACAATATAAGGGTGAGAGTATGGATAGTTTGGATTTTGGACTCTGGACTGATATAGAACAAGACAGTCTTTCCATTGACATAACAACAGGAGTTGTTGTATGCCAACAACAAATTCCAATATGGGTGAATTTTACAAACCATAGTTTAGAGAAGACAAGAGGAGAAGTAAAAGTGTATTTTGATGAAAGCTTCTCAGGTCTAGAGACGATACCTGCTTATAAAGAAAAAGGAGACAATTATATTACTTGGGAGTTTGACAATTTAAAATATGGACAATCTAGGAAGTACATCTTATTTGTAGATGCACCTGCATTCGAAGATATCTTTACTCAACCTCTGCCAGATTCTGATGATGTAGTCCTAGATTTCAAAGCAGAATTAATGACAGATAATTTCAATACTTCCCATACTTACTCAGAAATATTTAGGTGCAGTTATGACCCTAATGACAAGCTCACAAAAGCTAAGGGACCTTCTATAAGAGAATTTTCATTGCTAGAAGATCCACTAGAATTTACAGTGAGATTCCAAAACTTAGGCAATTATCCCGCCTTCAATGTTGTAATAAAAGATACGATTGACACTAACCTAGATTTATCAAGTTTCCAGCTAGTATCTAGCAGTCATGTGGTAGAGACAAATATAGACAGAGCAGGTGTCGTTACTTTTTCATTTCCCAACATTAACTTGGTTCCTAGTAAGCAAAACGAAGCTCTCAGTCAAGGTTATGTAAAATATCTTTTAGACCCTAACAAGAGCCTTAATGACCCCACAGAAATTAATAACACGGCACATATTTATTTTGATTTGAATAAGGCAATAGTTACAAACACCACTAAAAATATACTAGTAAAAGATTTGTCGAGCAATGCAGATGACTTTACAGTAGAAGAAAACGATAAGCTAATTGTATTCCCTAATCCAAGTCCTAAGTCTTTTTCTATTAAATATCAAAATCAATCAGATGACCCTATACAGAAGGTCGAGATTATAGATAATAGTGGTCGCCGAGTTGATACTTATCTAAATCCAAATCCTCTTAGAACATATAAGATAAATCAGAAGGGTCACTATTTAATAAAAGTAAGAACTCTGAAGACACATCACATAGAACAGGTTATAATTATTCACTAGCGACTCATGTGATAGACTAAAGTTAATAGACAATGCGCCTATAAGTCAGGTTTATCCTTGACTTCATTGCCCGCTTTGACTTGGGCACCTGATGCTGCCAGTGATGCTGTGTCTCTCCAGTCATGACTAACAAGCTGCCATGCCCTAGCTCTAGCTTGACGCTATCATATTTTTTATCCTTATGTCGAAAATGGAATTTTCTATGCTCCCCAAAACTCACTGAGGCGATCACTGGATTCTTGCCCAGCTCTGGCTCGTCATCACTATGCCAGCCCATACTGTCCCTGCCATCACGATAGAGATTAAGCAAGACACTATTATAGCTATAGGATGACTGTTTCTCTATCTTATGCTTTATCTCTGAGAGCAGAGGTGTCCAAGGAAATGGCTCTAGCTTAATGCCAGAATAAGCATAGTTGGCACCAGGATCTCCATACCAAGCCGTCAGTCGAGGAACGTTCATTCGCTTTCCAAACATGACGATCTCCTCTTGTTTCCAATCGATAAATTCTTCCAACTGTTCTAGGTACCTGTTTGCTTTATCAGCAAAGAAGTCTGAAAAAAGAAAAACCTCTCCGTCATCTGGTAGTAGATTGAGAGGTTTTGTATTTGATAGATTTAATCCTAATTGCACAGGATAAATGTTGTTAACTACCTGTCACATCATTAATAACTTTCTCCGCTGCATTCTTGATTACCGACTGGATTCCATTGTCACGAGCAGCTTCAGAGTTATACATTTCACTTTTGCCAATGATCTGCCCATTGGCTGCTTTCAGATTGAAATAAGGGCTACCGTCTTTTGCAGTTAGTTTCTCAAAGTTGGCTTCCTTAGCGTTTTCTATGACGGAGATGACACCAGTCTCTGCGCCGCTGCGACCTTCATAAGTTTGGCTCGCTAGAATTATCTGTCCGTTAGCTGCTTTAAGTCTGAAAGCAAATTTTCCTGATTCTGTGTTGAAGATTTCGAAAGGCATAAACTTTTTTTTCTAAAATTACTTTTTTCTAGCTTATAATCAAATTGATGAAAATCATCTACCACTCCAGTTATTTATCTTTTACAATACAGAAAACGGAAAATGTCTTATTTGGCACACGAGAAACTAATTATTGTAAGTAACTTAAGCAGATGAAACAACTTATCTTTTTTCTTCTATTAGTAAACACAAGCTTACTATGTCAAATACCTGAAGATTTTCAATTTATTGATCATGACTGGGTTACAACAGAAGTTATGGATATGCTGGTGCTAGACAAAGAAATCTTATATTCTTCTTCCAGAGGCATCCACAAAGCCTCTTATGATTATCAACTTGAGAGAAAAGAACCATATTTCTTTGGTCAATCAAAATTAATTGTGAATTCTGATTCCTCCCATAGTTTATACCAGTGGGACATCAGGGGTGAAGACTTTGGCTTACCAGGTTTTGTGTTTCTAAATGTAAACGATGACTCTGAAGAGTACAGATACATAGATACGCATATACCGAAACTAGTTAATATTACGCCTGACTCAGTTGGTGGTTGGTGGTGTCTCACAGGTGATCCTGACTTTTTTTCTGAAAACATTTATCACATTGATAGTAGCGGTTTGATTACCAGTAACTTTGACGATCCAGGACTATACAATGACGGGATCTATACTAATGCGATAGGGGATATTTACATTTATAGTTCTTTACTCTTTGCAGACAATATTCTTTCACAATTACAAGACACAGAGCTTATCCCGATAGAGTTATCTATGGCAAACTGTATTAAGGATATATGTCTTTGGAAAAGAAATAACTTAGTCCTGACTGGCAACGAAGTGCTCTTAACCAATCCTACTTTCGATACGCTTTTACATACTTGGCTTCTTCCAGAACCTAAAGATAGTTTTAAAGAAGTGCAGATTAACCAAGATTCCACTTTATATATGATCAATGTTTCAGAAAACAACTACCAAGTTCAAAAGATTTCTAAATCTTCCGAATTACTATTCTCCTTCAGTGACGACCTTAATCAAGATGAATCACTTACTGGGATAAAAGTTCTTTCAGATACATCTCATGTAATCTATGGTCAAAAAATGGGGGAGCTCTCTAACAACTTATTCTTCAGAAGTAAAAGCACCACAAAATCCACCGAGTACCCAACAACTGACATTGACATTACGAATAGTACATTAAGAAAAGATAGCAGCTCTACCGCAAACATCTTTATAGGAACACTTGAATTGACTATAGTCAACAATGGATCTCAACCTATCTACAAAGCTACTGCCTACTCTAATTCCTACATCCCATACAATTCTAATTTTGATCCAGGATCTCCAAATATTAGTCATATCCCTATTGAGAATTTTGATTCACAAGAAGAGCAAAAACTTAGTGAAACAATTAAGGCTTTTGTTTCAAGTGATCTTGATGACTTTGGAATGGAAATTCCTGGAGCAAACTACAAATTCAATGTTAGTACTGATAGATACAGAAAGACTGATTTCCTTTTATCCTTAGCAGAAAACAATTTTAGTAGTCAACCCAGCATCTACCCCAACCCTACGCAAAACTTTGTCTACCTGCCTACTGGAATTTCGGAGTTACTAATTTATAATTCAATTAGTGAACTGGTACTCCATGACTCCCAGCTTTCAGACAAGTCTCGTATTGATATTTCAGATTTACAAAGTGGACTATACTACTTTGTCATACTGGACTCAGCAGGTAAGATGCAAGTCGATATGGTGGTCAAGGAATAAAGCGTTTGCTAAAATAAAATATCAACTCATCCCCAAGCCCTTCTCTTCAATCATGTCAACTCATCCCCAGCCCTTACATTCGACAAGCTCAGCACAGGTCTCTTACAAGAGAAGGGAGTTTAGAACTCCTAGCTAATACCCGCTCTTTACAAGAGAGGTCAAAATCTCGCCAAGAGATTTTGGGATGAGTTCACCACAAACAATTATGCACTAGCACGAAATCTTTAAGTAAAAAAATAACCCAAATGTCAACTCATCCCCAGCCCTTACATTCGACAAGCTCAGCACAGGTCTCTTACAAAGAGAAGGGAGTTTAGAACTCCTAGCTCCTACCCTCTCTTCACAAGAGAGGGTCAAAATCTCGCCAAGAGATTTTGGGGTGAGTTGCTAATACCGCTCATCCATCACAAAAGGCAACCGCTCCATCTTATCTACTTCCATACTCGGAAAATCAAAATCATCTACGATCTTCCCGAAAATAAGATAGCAACCCTTCCCGCGGAAAGGATACCTCGCAAGGCTAGGCGGAAAGTGGGTGGTATCAAAGAACTGTCCCTCCGCATCTATCCACGTGCCGAAGTTCATCAGCTTGCGATTAGAGGTAGTGACGTTCTTACGGGCAATAAAGTAACCGACCATCCGTACACGACGGCCTATATATGCCTTTAGATCTTTCACCTGTATGTCGCCTCGAAAGTCTGTCTGCAACAAATCGAATGGAGAACATAACGGAAAACCTAGTAGCTCCATCTCATCGAAAGCTTGCTCATGATCTACTTCGTCTAGGACAGGGAGATCATAGTCTTCTGACTCTATCCCGAAAAGATGACCGCTGCCATTATGCTTGACATCTGGATTATGGACAGCATTCTTTTCCCACATGAGTTCGTACTTATTCATGCCGCTAAAACGAAAAGCACCGATACGAATCAGTAACTCCAGCTGATCTTTTTTGATATCTACTCGACTCACAAAATCCAGCAAGCTCGCATAACTGCCATTATCGGTGCGCTCATGGATAATCTTTATAGCGACTTTCTTTTCTAGCGAGGAGATATGGATGAAACCAATGTAGATTTCGTCTCCGTAAATATTAGTGAGATAGGTACTATGGTTAATACAAGGGGCCTCTATCTGGGCGCCACACATGCGGGCCTCATGCACATACACTTCTGTAGAATAGAAACCACCAAAATTATTGATGACGGCAACCATAAATTCTTTGGGGTAGAAAGTCTTGAGATAGAGACTCTGAAAAGACTCCACCGCAAAACTCGCTGAGTGCGCCTTACAGAAAGAATAACCACTAAAGCTCTCCACCTGCCGCCACACCTCCATGGTCAGCGCATCTGGGTAGCCGCGCTCCTTGCAGTTACGGAAATACTTAGCCTCTAGCTCTCTGAAAGTATCAGATGATTTTTTCTTGCCCGACATAATCCGTCGCAGTACATCCGACTCATCTAGATCTAGCCCCGCAAAGTGATGGACGATTTTCATGACGTCTTCCTGATACACCATCACTCCATAGGTCTCTCCGAGATGCTCCTCGAAGATGGGGTGGATATAAGTAAACGATTCTGGATGATGAAAGCGGTGGATATACTCTCGCATCATCCCCGACTTAGAAACACCAGGCCTGATGATAGAACTAGCCGCTACTAGCGAAGTATAATTATCACAGCGCAACTTAGTCAGTAAGCCGCGCATCGCAGGAGACTCTATATAGAAACAGCCTATGCAGTGGCCTGCCTTTAGTTTTTTCTTTACCTGTAAGTTCTGCTTGATGGCTTCTACATCGTGGATGTCTACGGCCTTCCCTTGATTACGAGCGATAAGCTTGACGGAGTCTTTGATATGGCCGAGGCCGCGCTGGGAAAGGATATCATACTTGTGGAACTCTAGATCTTCGGCACCATACATATCAAAATGTGTCACTGCAAAACCCTTAGGCATCATCTGCAGCGCCGTATGGCAGTTAAGTGGTTCTTCGCTGATGAGTATCCCGCCCGCGTGGATGGACAGGTGATTAGGAAAACCTTCTATGAGTTTGCCGTACTTAAATATATGCTTAGCAAAAGGGTGATGTTTCTCCGTGGCATGGGGCTGATTGACTATAAGATCGATATCGCTCTTGGGCAGACCGACCACCTTGCCTAGCTCTCTGATAATAGACTTTGCCTTGAAGGTATTGTAGGTAGCAAGCAGTGCAGTATGCTCCTTACCATAGCGCTTAAAGATATAATCGGTCACATCATCCCGCTCATCCCACGAAAAGTCGATATCGAAATCTGGTGGCGAGCTCCGATGGGGATTGATAAATCGTTCGAAGTAGAGATCGAGGTCCATGGGATCTACATCAGTGATATAGATATTAAAGGCGACGATAGAGTTAGCACCACTACCCCGCCCCACATGGTGGTAGCCTGCTGTCTGTGCATAGCGGATAATATCCCAGGTAATGAGAAAGTAAGCCGCAAATCCGAGCTGCTCTATCACACGGAGTTCTTTCTGCGTCCGCTCCATCGCCTTTCTATCTCGGTCTCCATAGCGGCGCTTACAACCATTGATAGCGAGCTTAGTGAGGAGCTTCACATCGCCATCCCGCGAGCCAGTAAAAGTCTGGCGATTATTGAGCGAAGTGTTGTGCAGATTTATCTCACAGTTTTCTATGAGCTGCCTGGTATTGGTCAGAATTTTAGGATAGTTCTGAAACAGTTGCTCTAGTTGTGCTGTCGTATATATTTTTTCGGAACCCTTGGCGCAGTGCTGTGCATCTAGCTTGCCGAGGACAATATTGAGGTCTATGCAGCGGAGCAGTTTGTGTGCTTTATAACCGGTGTCATCTAGAAAAGTGATGGGTGCAAAGACGACAAGTTTTTCTTGGTGGTCTTTGAGATAGGAAGAGAATAGATGATTGACTTCGCCAGGTCGGACGCCGATGTATTCGTTGGGTCGGAGTTCGGCGATGGGCTTAGGCAACTTACGATAGATGACATAGGCATGCTTGAACTCGGGTGCTTCGGCGGGGACGGGCTCGTTAGCGATGGAGTGGCGGGTAAGCCATTTGTTGAGTTCGCGCCAGCCTTCTTTGTTCTTGGCGATGCCGACGAAAGCAAACTTGGAATCTTTGATACTGAAGACAGTGACGGGGTTATCATCGGTGGTATTGCGCTGGGCGGTGCGGAACTCGATGCCGAGGAGTGGCTTGATACCGTGACGCTTGCAGGCGCGGATAAACTGGTAAGCGCAGGAGGTGTTATTGATGTCGCTGAGCACGAGGGAGGTCAGGCCTTGTGCGGCGGCGGCTTCTACAAGTCCATCTGGTGAGAGGGTGCCGTACTTGAAGGAATAATATGTGTGACTGTTTAAATGCAACTTAGTTTTTAGTGATGAGTTATGAACTATGAGTGATGAGTTATGAGTTCTTTTTCCCCCGCTGGAGGGGGTCAGGGGGAGGACTAGACCGTGTCAGTAAGAGGGGGTCGATGAGGTATCGCGGCTTCACGGTTAGAGAGTTATCAGATATCAGATTATTAGATATTAGTTTATAGTGGTCAAGGGGAGGACTAGACCGTGTCAGCAAGAGGGGGTCGATGAGGTATCGTGGCTTCACGGTTCTATTATTTATAGGTTAACAATGGTCTTGAAAGTAGCCTAGAATAAGGCTATGTTGATATTTTCGACATTATATTGCCGATATATCAGTCAAATATGCGGTATGGGGAGGAGAAAAGCAAGGGATGTGGAAAAGTAGATGACTATATCCATCATTAGGACATCAAAAAGAAACAATAAAAGAAATGCCGATGCGCAAGTTATTAGTGATTATTATAATAAGCTCCATAAGTAGAATGACTTATGCCCAGTGCCCACCTTTAGACCAAGGGTATTTGATCTTTTCATCACAAGAAAAGCTAGAGGCCTTTGCAGCCGATTTTCCTAATTGCACTGAGATCGTTACCACAAATGGATTAACTATTATAACGAACCAAGATGCATTAGGCACACCGATTCATGATCTTACGCCGCTTAGCCAGATAGTGAAAGTAGAAGGGGGAATAAGAATAAGTTTAGAGAACGAACAGATACTACCTAATCTAGAATCACTAAATGGCCTACACAACATTGTAGAATTAGATAAACTGGAGCTTAGTAAAAGCAATGCCATAACGGGTTTTTCAGAACTACTGGGCATCAAAAAACTGGACAAACTACAAGTCAACAGCACCAGCGCATTCACAGAGATAGGCTTGAATGAACTGCATATAGAGGAAGAATTGATTTTATGGGGAAATGAGGCATTGGTATCACTCGACAACTTAACCACAGGGGATGAAATACAAAACCTTACTATTTCTGACAATCCTCAATTAGAATTAGCAGATCGATTACAGAACTTAGAAATAGTACACAACAGCTTGATACTAAATCATCCTGACCTAAGATTTGTAAAAGACATAGTTACAATTGGCGAATTGAATCTTACTGGAAATGGCCCCATACAAGATCTCACCGCTTTTGAATCTATCCAATCCTTAACCAGCGGCCTAAAGCTTACCAGCTTAGAGAACTTGGAAAATCTACAATACCTAGACAACCTGATAAACACAAGTACTTTTAATACCCTTTCACTAAATAATCTACCAATTCTAAGCGATATAAATATTTTCGAAAATGTGAAAGAGCTAGGCACATTGGCTATAAGCTGGTGCCCACAGATTACTGACCTAACAGCAATGAGTGATTTGGCAAGATTAGGCTTTATGAATCTAAATGATTTAGAGGGTCTTACTGACTTGCAGGGATTGGGAAAGGTAAGTAGCGGTGGAACTTTTATTATTATGAGCAACCCCAATCTAGAAACTTTTGATGGTTTAGAAGGCTTATTAACTCTGAATGATCTGAGAATACTGGGTAATGAAAACCTATATCATATTGATGGCTTGTCCAATCTTGCAGAAATGCATAAAGGCTTTTCAATTAGTAACTCATTGATGATAATTGGCAATCCAAACCTGGAGTCCATTATGGGACTGAGTGGTATGTACGCTAATCTGGGTCTCATTCGTATCACAAACAACCCTGAACTAACAATTTGTCACCTGCCATTTATATGCAACCACATTCTGCTAGGAAAGCAAACTGACCTAAGAAATAATGGACCTGGTTGTCAGTCTATAAAAGAAACTGAAGATCAGTGCAATGCTCCAGTCTTTCAAAAAATATATCTAGACCAAAATGAAAATGGGACTGACAATTCGGAACCAGGAATTCCTATAGGTTATACAGTCTATAATGAGGACATCAGATTATTTCCTAATCAGCATGGAATAATCAGTCTATCTCCGTTCGATGGAAATATTGACTTAGAATACCAAGTACAAGATAACTGGGAAGCAACAAATCAGACATCTTTTAATTTTCCTGACTCTGATAATGTAGATGCAATGAGAATAGGTCTGACCCCCACTGTGGAATTAAATAAGTTAGACATGTATCTCAACTATGGGAATATAGTCTGTGATCAACTCTATGATATGATACTTACTTTGAAAAACACTGGAACAACTATACTCAATACTGAAGTCACTGTGATTGGTTCTGGTAAATTTATAAGTGCTACAAGAGAACCTATATCTATAAACGAGGAGGAGGTCGTTTTTCTTATTGAAGACATTCTTCCAGGACAAACTAAAGAGATTCTTATGTTCTACCATGCACCTAACATAGTAGACATACCACTAGGTTCGGAACTAAATCTGGGCCTGAAAGGTACCTTATATGATGTCTCAGATAACATTATAAAAGAACAAGAAAAATTTTATGCTTCCAGTCTCCTCTGTGCCTACGACCCGAATGATAAGCAAGTATTTCCAGCTGGGGTAGGTGAAGACAACAAGACCTTGAAATCTGAAGAACTCCAGTACCTCATAAGATTTCAGAACACAGGGAACTACTATGCAGAAGATATTGTAATCAGGGACACTTTTGATGGAAACTTAGATCTTAATACTTTTCAGTTTATAAGTGCCAGTCATCCTATCAGTGAAATCAGAATGGAAAGGAATGCACTGGCTTTTGTATTTGAAAATATATTTCTACCAGACTCCACCCGAAATGAGCCTGAAAGTCATGGCTATGTCAGCTATTCGATCTCGGCAAAACCAGACATTCCAGAAAATACCGTAATTGCTAACACAGCATTTATCTATTTTGACAGCAACCCAGCGATTGTGACAAACACCACCAGCAATAACATGGTTACTAGTTTAGATAATGGCTCATCTATAACCGAGACAACGACCTCTGCACCAATTAAGGTCTATCCAAATCCCGCCTCTACGCATATCTTCATCAAAGGAGAAGCTAAGCTAGGCAAGTGGCAACTAACTGATACTAATGGTCAAAAGATTCTTACTGGCCATTCCGAAGACAGTGAGCTATTCATAGATGTATCCAGAATGACGAGCGGGCTGTACTTTATCATTACTTAAGAAACCAGTATAAAAGTTGTGATCGAAAATTAAACAGTAGCTCAGAACAACCGCCTGTCCAACCGAAACGGAACCACATTAGTGATCTTGATTCTAGAGAATTTCTTATGCCGAGGATTGATCAAGACATTCCATTCTCCTTGGACAACTGCGGAAGGGACTCGAAGAGCTAATGCCTCATTGTTAATTACAAAAGTATCACCGATGTGTCTGCTGGATTCATTGTAAGGAAAACTATTCCACTCTTCTAGCAAGGAAGAAGGAGACACTTCCAGAAAATCATCAGGCAACTCTACCTCCATCATATGATAGTTATCCTTTAGCAACTCAAAGGCAACATGGACAGCGACTTCCGACATAGCCAGAGCACGATTAGTAGCTGAGTAGATGATTTCTATACCTAGACTGTTCCATCGGCCACCCATGATAGCAGCACCTATACCTGATAGCTGGTCTTTATATTTTCCTTTAGTCAGTCTATAGACCAGCATAGCCTAAGCGAATACGCCATGCTCAATGGCAACCAACTCTCTCATGACCAGCTCTTTGCCGTAAGAATTCTTAATAAGATCTATAGGCCTATGCGAACCTAAAGCTAGACTCTTAGCCTCCAACCAAGTTCTCAGATTATCAAAATCCTCAAAAACTTCCATCCCATACATCAGCACTTCTGACAACTCTAATAACTTCTCTGAATGAATGGGCTTAAAGGAGCGCTGCTCTTTCTGATACCGCTGCAATGACTTCAGTGAGATATCCAGAAAGCCAGA
>CALLAE010000105.1 GCA_938002665.1 uncultured Saprospiraceae bacterium
TCTATCTCAAAAACCCAATCTGGCCATAACACCTTTTGTACTAAGGTAGAAGTGTCCCTACCTGCGGCGAGGCACTCTTCAGTTGTTTTTAGTTCCCATGCTATGGCAATGATAGTCCCTTCTGGTGTCACAGAAAAATCATGGTGTAATCTGTAGATGGAATCATTCATTTCAAAATCCCAGATCAATTTATTATCCCAATCTCTTATTTCTAGTATAGCTCCGCCACCGCCTGCCCATATAGGGTCACTGGTCACAACAGCAGCTCTTTTACTTTTATAAAGTAAGCCTTCCTCAGTAAGATATGCAGTATTGCCTGGTCTCCAATTCTCGTCATCATCCCACTGATGTACTATTTCACCACAATTGTCTAAAAGATAGACTGTAGGCTGATTGTGTGGATAGATAAGATTATAGCCTTCATAAACTTTATCTGGTACATAACTCAGTAAGCCAACTGTGTTCTGAGCAAGTAGGGTATTGAATATTGTAATGCTCAAAATCGTAAGAGTCAACCGCATATTCTTATTCATAACAGAAGAGTTTATTTCTAGTTTTCATAATAATAAGACCAAAGACTGATATAGGCAAGTTCTTGCTTAGGATATGTCTCCAATGATTACTCTAATTGCACATTTAATGAAAAGCTCTAGCCACTTAATATTTCAAGTTCATCTTTGTGACAAAGTCATTTATTTTTTTTGATTTGAGGAGGCTGTATAAGTTATATGGTTCACAAACTATGTCAAGGAACATACATCAGCGCTTCATAACTCTATTTTGAGCTTTTGGTAATTCAATTTTGCTAACGCCATTCGAAGTGAAATTTTATTAGGCACTGTTTTACAAAGCAAGTAATCAGCGTGGTATAATAGAACACCTGCCCAATTATACAATTTTGGGCCTGAGAACATATTAAAGGAAATAATAATACAAAATTACCCAAACCACTTCTATATCCCAGAGTTACTTATAACTTCGCTGCCTTTTTCCATAAGAAACGGCTTTATGACGGCGATGCTAAAAAATATTACGACCAATCCTAAAAATGATATTCTTTCAGGTCTGACCGTAGCTCTGGCTTTAGTACCTGAGGCGGTTGCTTTTGCCTTCGTAGCTGGACTAGATCCATTAGTTGGTCTCTACGGTGCTTTTATCATGGGTATCATAACGGCGGTTTTTGGTGGGAGGCCTGGAATGATCTCTGGGGCAACTGGTGCGATGGCAGTTGTGATGGTGCATATGATACAAGAGGGGAATGCTGTAGGGCAGGCACTAGATGAGGCAATACCTAATTTAGGTCTACAATGGCTCTTAGCAACTTTATTGATAGTTGGACTTATTCAGATTCTGGGTGGGGTAGCGCGACTAGGGAAGTTTGTGAGATTGATCCCACATCCTGTTATGATGGGTTTTGTGAATGGTCTTGCGATCGTGATTTTTCTTTCTCAGCTGGGTATGTTCAAGGAAACAATCAATGGTGAAACCAGCTGGCTACAAGGAATGGAATTATATACCATGCTGGGGCTTGTAACTCTGACGATGGCTATTATGTTTTTCCTACCTAAGTTTACTACCAAGTTGCCTTCAGCCTTGGTCGCCATCATAGTAGTAGCAGCAGTAACCATTTTCGCGAAGATGGATGTGAGTACAGTCGGTTCTTTTATCCGAGATGGTGGAGGAACAGGTCTTAATGGCGGCTTGCCTACTTTTCAGGGACAGATATTTGCTATGACAGACACCATAGGTTCTCACTGGGGTTTGATTATATCTACGGCCTTTCTTTTGGCAGCTGTAGGGCTGATAGAGTCTCTCATGACTCTTAATCTTGTGGATGAATTGACTGATACTAGAGGAAGTGGAAATAGAGAATGTATAGCGCAGGGAGTAGGTAATATCTTGTGTGGTCTCTTTGGTGGCATGGGTGGCTGTGCGATGATCGGCCAGTCTATTATTAATGTAGAGTCTGGAGGAAGAGGGCGGTTATCAGGAATTGTGGCAGCTTTGACTTTACTGAGTTTTGTTCTTTTTGGGTCTAAGTTGATAGAGCAGATTCCTATTGCAGCCTTGGTAGGCGTTATGTTTATGGTGGTGATAGGGACTTTTGCTTGGAGTAGTTTTAGGATCATTAATAAGATTCCTTTGTCGGATGCGATAGTCCTAGTAGCAGTATCAGTGATTACTGTATGGCATGATCTGGCGATAGCGGTAATAGCGGGAGTGATTATGTCGGCGCTTGTGTTTGCGTGGAAGAATGCAACTATGATCAGAGCCAGAAAGAGTATTAAGCCAGATGGTACTAAAGTATATCAGATTTGGGGGCCTTTGTTTTTTGGGTCTGTTCAGAATTTCAATGCTAAGTTTGATGTAAAGAATGATCCTGATAAGATAGAGTTGGATTTTATAGAATCAAAAGTGAGCGATCACTCAGGTATAGAAGCCCTCAGAAATATTGCTAATAAGTATTTGGATTCTGGCAGAGAAATCAAGCTACTCCACCTAAGTCCTGAATGTAAATCACTACTGATGAGAGCTAATCCAAAGTGGCAGTCTTACATTGAACACAATATAGATGACCCTAGGTATCATGTAGTTACGGATCTTATGGATCAAGAGGTCTAGGTAAATTAAGAAATAAAAAGAGGCTGCACATGTGTTATGTGACAGCCTCTTTTTTCTTTATATCAAGTTAATGATAATTCCTAGTCATCAGCTCCTTGGCTGTTATACAATGCTTTGAATGCAAGTGCTGCTAGTGCGCCGCCTATCAAGTCTGCTATGATAATTGGTCCTATGTTAGCACCAGTGTTTAGACCGTTCATAAGCGTTCCTAGAGCTACAGCAGGATTGAAACATCCACCTGAACCAAAACCACCTAGGGTATAAGCACATGCTGTTACTGTAAATCCAATAGCTAGACCATAGAATGAATTGCCTGCATTACTCTTAGCAGTTGCTACATTTAGGATTACCCATACTAGAGCAAAAGTTCCTAAGATCTCAGCGACCATACCTGGCATGATATCCATATTGCTTGCAGCAGAAGCAGGCACCTTGCCTAGAATATTTCCTCCGATAACTGCAGCTAGGGCTCCTCCTACTAACTGTGCTATGACATAGCCAGGAACATCAGATGTAGCACACTTGCCTCTCATCCATACGCCTAGAGTTACAGCAGGATTGAAGTGAGCACCAGAAATGTGTCCTCCTGCAAAGATCATAACCATAAGCATACCACCTATAGCTATAGGTTGGAAAGCGCCTCCAAAATCAGAATTTACTGTACATACGACCGCGAGTACTAGGAAAAAAGTCCCGATAAACTCAACAACATATTTGTTCATTATAGAATGTTTAGTTAGTTAATACTGAGCAATATATAAAATAAAATTTTTATATATAATATTTAACATAACAAACTATGTTAAAGCCTTGAATTGCAGAGATTTATGGTAAGTTTAGCCCTCTAGTCGCAGAATTTTTATTTCTACTCGTTGATTTTTCTTCCTTCCAGCCACACTATCGTTAGTAGCTATAGGATTTCTCTTGCCATAGCCTTTGTAGGAGATACGTTCTTTATTGATGCCTTTAGAATAGAGAAAGCTAGCCACCGTTTTGGCTCTAGAAGTGGATAATTTATCACAGTATTCTGTAGTGGGTTGGTTGTTAGTATGACCTCCTATTTCTATAAAGACTTTAGAGTTTTGTTCCATAAAATCGTAGACCTCTTCCAGTACATCATATGATTCGCTTGTGATAGCACTACTATCAGCTTGGAAATAGAGTTTATTAAGTTGGACAGTCTGTCCTACTTTGATATTGGCAATATTAAGATCAGGCAAAATTTTCGGCTTTTCTATAACAACACTTTCCTTTACACTACAGCCATTGGCATCTGTTATGGTTAGGTAGTTGTATCCAAAACTTAGTTTTGTCGCTTCTAGACCTTGCTCACCATTCTCCCATTGCACAGAGTAAGGTGGTGTGCCACCTTTTGGACTTACTATCGCATAGCCATCCTTTTTGCTTGCTCTGCTTACTTCTGTTTTCTTAGCTACTCTATTGGATAATTTTTTAGGGTCGTCTATTGTGATAGAGGCATAGGCCTTTGACCCTAGATCATCTTCTACCGTAACTTTGTAATTTCCAGCTCTCAGTTTTTGCGGATTAGAATTATTTTTTAGTCGTGCTCTTTCCCATGAGTACTTGTATGGCGCAGTCCCCCCAGTGACACTTAATCTCAAGCTTCCATCCATAGCATTAGGACATGAGATGGCTTGTTCTAATAGGATACTTATTCTGAGATCTTGGATATCCATAGAATCAGAATATATCCTGAAGAGTCCGGCATCTGCTGTACCTAACCATAAGGCACCTTCATTATCACAAGCTAGTGACATGCACTTACTAGCTGCTAGACCTAAGTTCTCGCCATACTTTTCTAATCTATCTTGGTATGGATCAAAACGTGTAAGAATATCAGATGCGACATATAAATTGTTTTGTTGATCCAAAGCCAAGTCATTTACTTGTCCCTCATAAAGACCTCTTTTTAATCCTTGTGGATGCTCTCTGCCATTTATCATGAGATAGAGTTCCAGATCAGACAACAACCACAGACCATCCTCGTTTTCAGTGGACGCTATCATTTTATGCCCCTTGTACTCTGATTTCCACTTTTTATTGCGGTCTTTTATTTCCAGTGCACCATCCTCTGTACCTATCCATAAACTTTTGTTGTTTTGAGAATAGATAACGAAGTTAACTTGGTTAGATCTAAGAGATGAATTATCCTTAGTATAGTGCTGGATTAGTTTTTTCGTTTTCAAGTTGAATACAAATAACCCTTGATTAGAACCTACCCATAGTTCATCATTATACACTTCGATATCTGAAAACTCAAATTCTTTATTTAAGAATTTCCTGAAGTTAGTTTCTAGATCTATGAGGTTGTATTCATTGAAGAACAAGGTTTTATCATTGTAGGCAGAAAATATATTTCCTTGCTTCGAGACCTTAACTGCAAGAGAATTATCGTGATCTATAATCTGTGATAGTGAGCTATCATTATTATCAAAAGCGAAAATACCATCCTTACTTGCTATCCATACACGATTACTTTCTACTTCTATGTCTTCTATTCGGTCATTAGAACTAAGACCTTCTACGCGTTCCAGAACAAGCTGAGTTTGACCCAGAAGGTTAAAGGATAGGATAAGATTAAGAAGTAAGAGATGTTTTTTCATAAAGGCTAAGACGGTATCTATATTTTCCAACTTCTAAAAAGACTGAATGGAGTCGCCAAAAGAGGAATTTAAAATTACATTAACAACTAGCATCTTGCAAAGGAATAACTAATAATTCATCTAATTCAGCGTCTATGAGAGGTATTTAATTCAAAAGTGCCATGACGTCCTCTACTTTCACTCCCTGAAAACCACTAATCACAGCCTCCGCCTCCTTCAATGCTGTTTTTTCACCAATTCCTATAACTCTGAATCCTCCAGTCTTAGCAGCTAATATGCCTTTCTGGCTGTCCTCAAAAACGAGACAGCTAGCCTCTTCCAGTTGCAGGTCTCTCGCCGCATTTACAAATACCTCAGGGTCAGGCTTAGTTTTTTGTACATGATTGCCATCTATAATACTCACAAAATAGTCAGTCATATCAAGTCTACTCAAGATAGTTGTTGCATTTTTGCTCGCAGAACCCACTGCCATAGGAATATTATGACTCTTCACAGCATCTAAGAACGAAAGAACCCCTTCTAAAATTACATCATTGTCTAGGCCTTCAAGACTGTCCAGATACCAGGTATTTTTCTTCTCTGCCATCGCTTTTTTCTCTTCTTCTGAGCAGCTGATGCCTCCGGATTCCAATACGATATTGAGCGAATCCATCCTGCTGATACCTTTAAGTTTTTCCTCTACAACTGGCGTTAGTTCAAAACCTAGTTCGGCACTCAATTTTATCCATGATTTAAAATGGTATTTCGCAGTGTCTACGAGAACACCATCTAAATCGAATATTATTCCCTTTATCTCTTTTGACATGAATTTTTTCTAGATATTTTGCAATGACTTCCTGTGGCTGTAAAGCTGAAATAGTTTATTCTGAATATTTTCTAGCATCTCTTTTTGAGAAATTGCTTTTAGTCTTCGAATTATTTTCAGGACGTAGACATTTGCAGATTCACCGATATGCTCATCCACAAAGGAAATAGCTAAGTCAGAATACAACGCTTCTATTTCAGCATGATAACCAGATTCTATAAGATCTTTGTCATATACTTTGAGCCATTCCAGATCTCTTTTATCCGAAAGCATTTTAATAAGGAGATCTAGTTTGTTCGCTTTATAAGTGAGCTCGCATCTTAAACTAAATGGTAATTTATCTATCCACTCTTGCAAGTTCTTGTACTCATCATGAAGAAACTGGACAGAAAGACTCTGAATAAGTTCCCTTAAGATCACAATGGGAGTTTCCGTGGGTTCTATTACACTAATGATTTCCACGAGCTGATTATATTCTTCCTTCTCGCATGTGATCATTGCTTGTAGGATTTCTGCATGCAGAGAGTAGCCTAGATTTTTATTTGTAAGATAGAATTCTGCAGCTTTGTATTTTCTTGTAGCTATCATTTCTGATAGGCTATAGAAGATCTTGTCGTGTGGTAATTCTTTGACCAGCATCTTTCCTAAAGCGCTTACAGGTGCTGCAACCTGTAGCATCGTTTTTATCAGATCTGGATGATCTAGATTTTTGTTTGCCTTAGCTATGAGATCATTCAGCACTTCTTTTTTGTCAGTAACAGTTAGGGCACCATAATCGTCCAGGAGAATAATGAGGTTTTGTTGTTTTGGGAAATAGTATGATTTTTTAATGTTTTCTTGAAGGAGATCTTCGGTTTTTTTTCTGAAAGCAGGTGCTAAATTTTGAGAAAGAATGACTTCGAGACTTCTTAGAAATTCTACTCTAAATTTTTCTATGCCTTTATCCTGAATCAAATATTTGTTCTGGAGATAAGCGATCTTATCTAGAGAGTTTTTGATAATGTAGAACCCCTCTTTGTAGTTTTCTGTGCTCATTAGATCATCCATCTGGTAGATGAAATCTTGAAAAATGATTTTGATGGTTTTCTTCAGGGTAGGGCCTATTTTGTCATTGGAAAGCGTGCGGGGCCTGATAACTTGATTGAGGATTTTGAGGTATTTTGTATCAGGATCTGGAGTCACTATTCTAGAAATAAAGTGTGCTTTCATGGCTAGTTCAAATGACTTATCATTTTTAGCATAGTAGCTGAGGAAGGCCTTGACATCTTTAAGGTCTACTTCTGCTAATATTTCACTGAGTGATATTTTACCGCGACGTTCCAATTTAGTTAGTGCAAGTTCTTACTGATAAGGTTCATAAATGAATAAACATAGGTTCTTTAAATAGTAACCTAGCTAAGATATTAAAATTAGATGGTAGAGCCTTATAATATGTAAATTTAGCGTTCGGATAGAGGCATTAAAATTTGCCAGATGAAGGAACTATTACTTATCAGACATGCAAAATCATCATGGGAGAACCCAGATCTAGAGGATATTAAGCGTCCGCTCAATCCTAGAGGCCTGAGAGATGGTCCATATATGGCTGCTTTTTGTAGAGAAATAGGACTTATTCCTGATACTTTAATTTCTAGTCCCGCGGTCAGGGCCTTCAGCACTGCCGAATTTTTTTTCCAAGAGTTTATTGAGGAGGTCATTAGACTAGAAAAGGAAACAGATCTCTATTTTGGGTCTGAATCAGATTGGTTACATATTATCAATGAAATGGAGGAAAAAGTTAGTTTGCCAGCTTTTTTTAGCCATAACCCTACTATCACTTACTTCGCTAATAAGTTTACACAAGATCATACGGATAACGTTCCTACTTGTGGTGTCGTGCATCTTCAGAGTATAGCGGAGAGCTGGGCTGACCTGCACTACAATAATACCTTTGTTAAGAATTTTTATTTCCCCAAAGAGCTTAGGAAACGATGACCATAAGAAAAGCTTTTCTGTTTCTTATTATTTTAATCCTCTGTAGCTGCCAAAGCAAGGAGAAAGCTTATGAGCCTAGTTATAATGAAGATAAAATGATAGGTGTTCTCATAGACTTGTATACCGCAGAAGCAGCCATAAAAGACCTCCAGCCAAAACTAAAAGATAGTCTTATCACTCTCTATAAAGATCAGATAGAAACCATTCACAAAGTAGATATGGGTCTGATAGAAAAGGACTTACAGGATCTTCAAGTCCGTCCAGGACTATATAAGTCCCTGCACGAGAAAGTACAAGATTCGATAGCCTTGCTTGAGAAAAGCTACAACAAGAAAAAGGAAAAGAAGATCACTAAGTCCGAGAAGAAGACTATCGTCAGCGAAGATGATGGCTTTAAAGAGTTACCTGTTCAGGGAACTCAAAGCCAATAACTTAACTTAGGTTTAATATACCTTTGATTAATATGTCAGTTCTATTCTTTTTCTTTATCTAATTCAATTAGTTAAAATTTACAACTGTGTCATCTAGAGTATTGATAGTGGAAGATGAAAGGGATATAGTAGAAATACTAACCTATAACTTAGAAAAGGAAGGTCACACTGTTGCTGCTGCATATGATGGAGAAGAAGGTTACGAAAAAGCCCTTAGTTTCAGTCCTGATCTAATTCTTTTAGACATAATGATGCCCAAGATGGATGGCATGGAGCTATGTCAGAAGCTTAGGGCTTTGCCAAAATTTGACCATGTGCTCATTGTTTTTCTCACTGCCAGAGGAGAATCCTTCACACAAATATCTGCCTTAGACCAAGGTGGAGACGATTTCATTACTAAGCCTGTCAAGCCTAATGTACTTCTGAGCAGAGTTAGAGCCTTGTTACGTAGAAGGATTGGAAAATCGGAAGAGGTCTCTCAGGTACAGGTATTTGGCGAACTCTCTATTGACCACGAGTCATTTGCCATTAGTATAAATGACACTAATATCTCTTTAGCTAAAAAGGAGTTTGAGTTGCTAGCCTTGCTGACCTCTAAGCCAGGCAAGGTATTTAAAAGAGAAGAGATAATGAGAAAAGTATGGGGTAATGAGGTAATAGTAGGGGATAGAACTATAGATGTGCATGTCAGGAAACTCAGAGAAAAGATAGGTAGTGATTATATCAAGACTATGAAAGGAGTTGGATACAAGTTCTTATTTTAGAATTTTTTTGTTCACTAGTTTGTTTTGAAAAGGCTTGTTTAAGAATCTTACTATAACTCAGATTTCCTTCTACATGTCGATTTCGGTATGGGGTCTGCAAGTCGCACTATATTTTCTTTTTCATTATTTTTCTGAATTGGCCATTCTTCCCTGGTCCATGTTGTTTCTAATCGGCTTCCTGTCATTTGTTTTGACTTATATTCTGATCCGTTACTGTATTGAGAAATTTATTTTTAGAAAGATAAAGCTCATATATAAGGTTATTAGCAACACTAAGAAATCACTTGATGATCCATCTCTCTCTAATAGCTACACGACCTTAGAAGATGTGAATGATAGAGCAGTAGAATGGGCCCAAAAAACAGCTACTGAAATTAGTACCTTGAAGTCGCTAGAAAATTATAGAAAACAATATCTAGGGGATGTGTCTCATGAGATGAAAACACCATTGTTTTCTATACAAGGCTATCTGATGACTTTACTTGAGGGAGGTATACACGATGAAAAAATAAATATTAAGTATCTAAGAAAGGCTTCTGAAAACGTAGATAGACTCCAAGCAATTGTAGAAGATCTAGAAATGATAAATAAGTTAGAATCAGACAGTGAGTTGAACAAAACGATTTTTGACCTCAAAAGCTTGACAGATAGTGTGATGAATGACCTTTTGTTTCAAGCTAATGAAAAGAATATCAGTCTGGTATACAAGCCAGGTGCTGAGAATCCTTATAAAGTGCTAGCCGATAAGGATAAAATAAGACAAGTGCTCATTAACCTCATAGGTAATTCTATTAAGTATGGTAATGAAGATGGAAAAACCAAATTGAGTTTCTATGATATGGACACTAGGATATTAGTCGAAGTATCTGATAATGGTATAGGCATAGGAGAAGAGCACATCAGGCATGTCTACGATAGATTCTATAGAGCAGATAAGAGTAGATCAAGGGATGTGGGTGGTTCGGGCCTAGGCTTAGCTATAGTAAAACATATCGTAGAGGCGCATGGGCAGACTGTAAGTGTCAGAAGTACAGATGGAAAAGGATCTACCTTCGGATTTACATTAGAAAAGAAATAGAGCTAAGTTAATTACTTGCCTACTTACTTACCATAGAAAGCTGCGTGCCAGCCGCTGGTGGATATTCTATTTGATTAAGTTGTGCAAGTAATTTGTCTCTTTGAAGATAGAATGCATCCATCTCTTCAGTTGGAAGAGGATCAGCAGGAGGGAAGTTTTCTCTTCTGTGGTTAACTTGTCTTCCGTATTTCCAGAACCGAAAGCATACATGAGGTCCAGTAGCCAGACCAGTCTGACCTACCTCACCGATGACTTGTCCTTGCTTTACTCTGACGCCTTTTCTGATGCCTTTCGCAAAACGGTTCATATGTAGGTACTGTGTCTGATAGATGTCGTCATGCTTTATTTTGACATACTTCCCGTTGTTTTTGGTATAGCCTGCCTTTACTATGACACCATTAGCAACAGCAAATATAGGTGTGCCAGTAGGAGCCGCATAATCAGTTCCTAGGTGAGGTATAGTTCTCTTTTTTATAGGATGAAAACGTCTTCTATTAAATGAAGAAGAGATTCTTGAATATTTCAGAGGAGCTCTTAAGAAAGTAGACTTGGTGGGTCTTCCTTCTAAATCATAGAAGCCTGCGTAGTTTTCATTCTCATAGAATACCGCAAAATGCTCACCTTGGCTGTTCATAAATGCTGCACTGATCACCTCTCCGTAATCCACAGGTTTTCCCTCTATATACTTTCTTTCAAAGATGAGCTTAAACTTATCTCCTTTTTGGGTATGGTAAAAGTCTACACTAGAGGCTAGTGCATCCTCCATCTTATCTATAAGTGAGCCTTGCAAGCCTGCATCCTTCATGGCTAACCATAGTGATGACTCTATGATGCCTGCTGCAGATTCTATACATGTCTCATAGTTTCTTTTGACAACATCTATTTTGACCTCTTCATCGATATAGTACTTGACATAAGTAAACTTATTAGGTTCATATACTATACAGTGTGGCTGAGAGCATTCATCTTTTCTTACTAATGTAAAAGGCTTCTTTGCTCTGAACTTTCTGATACTAAATATATCACTCGATATCTTATCTAACTTGATGATACTATCCCACTTAGTTCCTTGCCATAGCAGTAGGTCTCCTAGGTTCTGATTAAACCCGAGTATGTGGGACTCAAAATGAAAGTTTTGTTTTTCAAAGCCATATTTCATGGGTATCGTAGGCTCCTGCTGAGTCGCAGCTGTAGATGACTGAGTATTAGGCATGTTTTTAAAGAAGAAAAAACCTCCCAATAACAAACAAAAACCAATACTTAGATTAATAATTAACGACTCTGATTTCTTCACGTGTGCCAGCCAGATGTAATTTGTAAAATTCGTTCTAAAAGTAGTGAAAAATTTGAAATCACTAAATTCTAGAAAAACAAATCCCATTCCATCTCAATCGTAACCAGATCATATCATTTGAAATCACTATATATTACGATATTCGTCAGCTAGTTTACAGTAAATGCAGACACTAAACATCAACGGTAGGATATTGACATTCGAAAAACCCTTAATTATGGGTATTCTCAATGTAACGGAAGACTCATTTTACGATGGTGGAGAACATTTTCATCCAGATAAAGCCATAGCTCGAGGGCTGGAGATGGCCAATAGTGGAGCAGATATTATAGATATAGGTGCTTTTTCATCTAGACCAGGAGCAGAGCTTATCAGCCCAGCAGTCCAGTTGGCAAGGTTAAAACCAGTAGTGAAGACGCTTTCTTCGCAATTGCCTGATATTCCGTTGAGTATAGATACTTATTCTGCTCTTGTAGTTAAAGAATTAGCGGAGATAACTTCCTTTATTGTCAATGATATTTCTGCTTCTCAGTATGATTCTGAGCTTCTGGCTACTGTTGCAAAGCTCAACCTGCCTTATGTGCTCATGCATATGAGAGGAACTCCTAAGACCATGGGGGATATGGCTGATTATAAAGATGTAACCTTCTCAGTACTGACTGAACTCGCTCAGAAGCTTCATCTTGTCAAAAGATCTGGTATAAAAGATGTAATAATTGATCCAGGTTTTGGCTTTGCGAAGAAGAAAGAGCACAATTTTGAACTTTTAGCTAAGCTTAATGCTTTGAACATCTTTGAAGCACCCATCCTAGTGGGCTTGTCGAGAAAGTCAATGATCTATAAAACCTTAGGGATTTCTGCTGATGAAGCTCTAAATGGGACAACTGCTTTGCATATGATAGCACTTCAGAACGGCGCTCAAATTTTAAGAGTTCATGACGTGAAAGAAGCTGTAGAAACCCGTAACTTGTGGTCGCAATTGCATACTCCTGTTAACGATTAATTAAAAAGCAACTTTATCGCTCTTACCCAACCTTTTTGATAGTTATTACTATCTGAAGGCGATCTGTTGTTTCGTACCTAAAAATCTAGTAGAATCTGGACGTGTTTAAAAAATATTCAGCACCATTTAGCTGTCACCATAAGATATAATAATTAGTTTTTTCAGCAAGCAATTTGATTGCTGATAGTAACCCAAATTATGACCAATAATACTCAAGATCTTTTACCAAAAAAACGTAGCCTTTGGCTTCGTCTAGTTTTTTGGTTGTTGATTTTGATTCTGCTATTTATACTCCTTTTGCCTTTGCTCATACATGTGGCTCCTATTCAGAATTGGTTAGTAGATAAGGCGGCAAATAGATTATCAGAAAAAGCAGGAGCTGAAATATCTATAGATGAAGTAGATTTTTCCATTTATGATGGACTCATACTTAAAGATTTGTTTATTTCAGACCCTTCTGATAAGCATGATACGCTTGCTTTTGTAGGATCTTTTTCGAGTTCTTTAGATGAAAACATTTTAAGTCTGGTAAGTAATAAGTTAGCTCTGAAGGACATCACCGTCAGTCAGGTTCAGTTAAATATATCCACTCTCGAAGATGCTGAATTATCTAATCTAGATATGCTGCTAAGCCTGATAAGTAGCGGTTCCCAAGAAACAAGTACTAAAGGAAAACCTCTGGACTTACGCTTAGCTAAAGTCAACTTTGATGATGTATCTATCAAAGTAGATGACCGACAGCGTTCTTCTAAATTGCATCTAGCGGTCAGTGAAGGATTTCTTCATATCGAAAAGATAGATCTGAAGGATAAGCAGTTCTGGTTAAAGGAAATGATGCTATCAGAGCCTAGGTATACTTATCTCAAGAATGGCCAGTCTGTGGCTGAAAGCGGAGCGGATGAACTTATAGAAACACAGACGGATACCTCAGCTCTCGATCTCAGAGTAGACTACATAGAAATAAGCAATGGACGGGTCTATAGAGATGACTGGTATAGAGCGCCTAAGGAATTAGAGAATTCTTTGGATGTCGATCATCTTCATATTATCGGTATAAATCTCAATGCGGATTCTACTTCTTTTTCATTTCCTTTTGAATTGCGTTCAGAAATCAAATCTCTCACACTGGTAGAAGAAAGCGGTTTTGAGATAAACCAATTCGATGTAGGAAATCTTGTAGTGACAGAAGAGCAACTACAACTAACTGACTTTATTTTGGAAACAGGTAAGAGTAAACTGGGAAGTCAACTATCCTTTGAATACACTTCATTTTCGGATTTTAAAAAATTTGCTCAGAATATAGAAATAGACTCTAGGCTTAAAGACTCAAGGTTATCCTTTAGAGACATGTTCTATTTTTTTCCAGACCTTGCTCAGTCAAGCTTCGCAAAACAGAATAGGAATAAGTGGATAAAATTGACAGGGGATATTTCGGGAACTATCGATGATCTCGATGCTGAAAATCTTTATCTTTCCTTCTATGATCTTGTAGATATGCAAGGTTCTCTAGGAACCTTCGATTTGACTAATTCTTCCTCTGCTCTGATAAATTTGCACGTGGAAAAGTTTAATACCAGCCTTAGTAATTTGCAACAAATAATTCCTGGCTTCACGCCTCCTGAGCAATTTTTCAAATTAGACCCTATCAGATTTACGGGTGACATAGACGGGTTTTTCAAGGATTTTGTAATCTTCGGAACACTAGATAGTCCACTGGGTAGAGTTAGACTAGATACCAGACTAGATGTCAAAGCTGGTATAGATGATGCGAGATACTCAGGAGAAGTTTCCTTGGAGAATTTCGATATGAAATCATGGACTGAAAATTCAGATTTTGGTTATGCTACTTTTTCTGCTGGTATCAATGAAGGGAGAGGCCTCACATTAAAGAATCTCAGAACGGATCTGATAGCCGAGTTGGAGAGTTTTGATTTTAAAGGATACAGTTACTCTGATATAAAGTTGGAAGGACTCTTTGAGCAAAATTTATTCAATGGAAAGTTTAGTTCGGCGGATGAAAATGCTAAGCTGGATTTCGATGGACAAATCAATATAGTAGACAAAAAGATAGAGTCAGATTTTAAGACTAAAATTGAGCAAATAGACTTAATTGCTCTCAATTTGTCAAAGGATATAAGTGCTATTAATGGAAATATTGATTTAGCTCTTGTCGGATCTTCTAACACAGATTTTGTAGGGTCAGCCATTGTGGAAGACCTAGCGCTGACTTATCAAGGCAAGGAGTTCAGATTTGATAGTTTATTAATTAGCTCCTCACCTGCCATTAATGGTTCCAGAAATGTCATTGTATCTTCTGAGATTCTTAATGCGACAATTGATGGAAGATTTGATTTTGCCAATCTACCAGCAGCATTTCAAGATCATATGCATTATGCCCATCCCGCATGGGCAAGGAAACTTAAGATCAAAAAGCCTACAGAAGCTATCAAAGACCAACACTTTGGCTATAAGTTGCAGATTAATGATACCAAAGATTATCTAGAGCTCGCTAAGATAGAGAACCTCCGACTCACAGATGTAAAGCTAAGTGGAATAGTAGACGTAGATGAGCACAAGTACAAAAGCAATATCAGAGTAGATAAAGTCGAGTATAACAACTTAGTGATGGACGAGCTTCTAGTGCAGTTAGACGAGTCAAAGAAGAGCTCAGATCATATGCTTACTCTTACAAAATTGAGCTCAGGCAATACAGAGTTCAAGCCCATAGAAGTGCATACCAAAGTAGACGGTGATAACCTGTCCATAAGGTTTATGACTAAAGAGCTGATGGATTCTTTTCAGAGGGTGGATCTTACCATACATACGTATCCCAAAGGAGATGATATCATAGGGTCTATCGCTGATAATACTTTGCAGATGTTTAGTTCCTCATGGGAGGTGCATCCTGCTAACAAGATTATCTACGGTGATAAAAAAATAGAATTAGAAAAATTTGTTATTTCTGACGGGCATAGAAAAATCTACATTGATGATATAGAGAAAAGAGGGATAGGGCTCACGTGGGAAAACTTCGATTTCTTAACGATCAATGGATTTATAGATTACGACAAGATTAAGTTTGCAGGAGAGGGGGCACTCTCTGTAAAAAAACTAGACCTTTTCCAGCCCTCTAGCTTAATGGTGGATTTGGCCATAGATACCTTGACTTTAAATGAGGTAAGTTATGGTAGTCTGGAAGTACATGCAGTAGATGATGGCACAGGAAAAATAGAGGGAGATATCCTGCTTGCTAGAAAAAAAGATGATATGTATCTGGATGTAGATGCCAAGGTGGACAAAAAGTCAAAGTCTATAGATGGCACGATAGCGGCTAATAATCTCCCTATGAGCACCTTTGAGTTTATCATAGATGATGGTATATCTAATACCGCTGGCCAAGCCGATGTCTTTAATGGAACAATCACAGGAAGTCTGGATGATATCAGATTGAAAGCTGATGCGCAGGTAACCGGTGGCACCACCACCATAGACTACTTAGGGGCTCAATTAAATCTTGGTACGGAACAATTTTTAGTCACAGATAAAGTAATAGAACTGACTGGTGCTACCATCGCTGATAAGTATGGCAATATAGCAGAAATGACTGGAGGTCTGAATCATGATCTTTTTACTGATTTTACGACTGAGCTGACAATGGAGTCAGATTATTTCTTAGCCTTGGATACTGATAAATTTGATAATCCATCCTACTATGGGCAGGGTATAGGAGACCTCCTGGTAGAGTTTTCTGGTCCTTTCTCGAGTACAGATATTACAGTGGCCGCCGTTACAGGTAGAGGTACCGTGCTCAATATCCCCGTAGGTGATAGTTATGATGACCTAGATGAGAGTTTCATACAGTTAGTATCGAGAGACGAGATGCTCGGCGAAACGAAGGATACTATCGTTGCTGAAATTGCAAAACTGGAAGGGGTAGATATCAGAATGAATCTAGCTATTACTGAAGAAGCAAAAGTGAATATCATCTTTGATGAAAATACTAATGATATAATCAAAGGCGTCGGAAATGGGAATATGAGAGTCGTTGTGTCTAGGCAAGGGGACTTCAATATTTTTGGTGATTATGTAATAGAGCGCGGAGATTATCTCTTTACTTATTTTAATGGGTTTGTGTCTAAGCCTTTTTCTGTAAAGAAGGGTGGGCAGATCACCTGGACAGGAGACCCTATCAATGCAAATATTAATCTCGAAGCTAATTATGAAAAACTGAGAGCACCGATGTCTGTTTTTCTTGCGGAGTATTTGACCTCTCCTCTGAGTCAGACTGCTGCTCGCCAGCGAACGGACATAGACCTGAGCATGTTCTTGACAGGTACTCTGTATGAGCCTGAGGTCTCTTTTGACTTAGACTTTCCTGAGATACAAGGTGAGATAAAATCTCTTGCTGAAAGTAAGATGCGTATCCTTAGAGATAACGAGGCTGAGCTAAATGAGCAAGTAGCAGGCCTTATCATGTTCGGTAGTTTCCTTCCTTCTTCTAGTCTGGGAGGAGCAGTAGGGTCTGTAAGTGGCTTGGCGAGTGCAGGCTATAATACCCTGAGTGAAATGATCTCTAATCAGTTGTCACATATTCTTTCTGGCTTCCTACAAGAGGCACTTACTGAGAATGGTTTTGTCTCTGGGATAGACTTCGAGCTAGGGTTCACTAAAGACTCAGAATTTGCAGATATCAATAGTCCCAACCCCAATCCTACTTCTTCTAATGCCTTCATACCAGATGAGATAGAAGTACACCTTAAGCCTAGGTTTCAGAATGACCGCTGGGACATAGACTACGGCACCAGTTATGTGAATAATAACATCTCGAGTAATGAGAATTATTTCATCCACGATTTTGTTATAGGATTTTTCTTAACGGATGATAGACGACTGAGATTGAAAGCGTATGGAAAGTGGGATAGAGATGTATCAAATAATAATGGACTGAAATCTGGTTTCGGTATTAATTATAAGAAAGAATTCGGTTCACTAACAGATTTTAAGAAAGCTCTATCAGATGATATTGCTAAATTGAAGAGGGAAAGCAACTAGGATAAGATTAGCTGATTAATGATAGATATTCTTTTGCACTTAATATGGGAATTATTGAGCCTTTGAAATCCTTTTTGTTTCGAGTGATTATGGCCTCGCATGAATTTTCTATCGCTGCATAATATTGAATGCCATCTTCAAAATCTTCTTCAAGAGCCAACTCCAAAATTTTGTCATTAAATGAAGCTATTTCCACTAAGGTTTTGAATTTTCTTAATGAACTTCTCACCTTATTTAATTTGAGTTGTTCCTTGAGTATATCATGTGTATTGGCAAAGGTAAGTGTTGAAACGACAAGCTTTATTTTGTTATCAATTGCATAGGTAAAAAAGTCTTGACTGACCTCGAAAAAACCAGTTCGTTGACTGAGTAGGTCCAAAACAATATTAGTATCAACAAATACTTTTTTCACTATTTGTATTTTTCAACTAGATACTTGGTATATGATTTTCGATAATCCTTTTTGTCATCCAGTGTGATTATGCCTGTGAGGCTTTTCACAATAGGATTGATCTTTCTTTTTTTGAAAGATTCTGTTGTAATAGCAGAGAGATAATTTTCAATCAATTTTGATAGGCTAGTATTAGAATTCTTAGCATATAGCTTTGCCTCTTTAATTATTGCTGCGTCTAGCTTTAGGGTAAGTTTAGTATCCATCTACTTTAATTGTGCAGATTAATATATTATTAATGTACATACAATGCAAATCTTCAAGGCATAGTTTTTACAACCATTTAATTCTCAAAAATTCCAAATTTGGGAACAACCTATTAAGCTACAGCCTTACCACCTTATCCCTCAAATAATGATCAGCTAATACTAGCGCAGCCATCGCTTCTACAATAGGCACCGCTCTAGGTACCACACAGGGATCATGCCGCCCTTTGCCTGACACAGTAGCCGCTTCACCATCTTTAGATATAGATGCTTGGTCTTGCATGATGGTCGCTACAGGCTTAAAGGCTACATTGAAATAGATAGGCATTCCATTGCTGATACCTCCTTGTATGCCACCAGAATGATTAGTAGCCGTTTGCTTTTGCGCTGCTCCAGCCACCCACTTGTCATTATGCTCAGAGCCTCTCATCTCCACACTTCCAAAACCACTCCCATACTCAAAGCCCTTCACAGCATTGATGCTGAGCATTGCCTTTCCTAAGTCAGCATGTAATTTGTCAAAGACTGGATCGCCTAGCCCCACTGGGCAGTTAGTGATATAACAACTTATCTTGCCACCCACAGTGTCACCACTCTTTTTTATCTCTTGGATCAGCGACTCCATCTCAGCTGCGAGCTGGGCATTAGGGCATCTGACAGGGTTGTTTGCGGCCTCTGCCCACTGTATCTTTTCTATCGCTTGTTCTAGTTTTAGTTGGCCTACTTGAGTGACGCCAGCTTGTATAGTGATGTCTGCTTGCTGGAGTAAAAGCCTGGCTATCGCGCCAGCCGCGACTCTTGCTGCTGTCTCCCTAGCAGAAGCTCTGCCGCCGCCACGATGGTCTCTGCGACCATACTTTTCTTGGTAAGTCATATCCGCATGGGAGGGACGATAGAGGTCTTTGATATGACTGTAGTCTTTGGGTTTTTGGTTAGTGTTGGGGATGAAGAGAGCTAGTGGGCTGCCAGTGGATATGCCCTCAAAGACTCCTGATAAAATCTGAAAGTTATCAGGTTCTTTTCTTTGTGTGACTATGGCTGATTGTCCTGGTCGGCGTCTATCTAGCTGCTGCTGAATATACTGCTCATCTATTTCTAATCCCGCAGGGCAGCCGTCTATTACGACGCCTATTCCTGCACCATGTGATTCACCAAAAGTGGTGATCCTGAATATTTGCCCAAAACTGTTACCTGCCATATTAAGTTATTGTAGATAAAGGTAGTCTGAATAGAGCATTTTAGATAGCATTCATCGATCTAAGAGTACATTGTTTCTAACTATGCATAATTGTGAATATGTAATATTTGACATAATTACATTATTTAGAAGTTGCATCTTTCAGGCTGCGCTTAAGTTCCGCTAAGCTTATATTTGCACCATGCATTTGTATCCCTCTGATATCTTTGAGAAGCTAGAATTTGATAAGATACTTGATAGATTATCAGTCTTTTGTCTAGGTGAACCAGCCAAGCAGTTGGTCTTGTCTATGAGCACCTTTAGTAATAAGGAAAAGATAGAACGCTTGTTGGATGAGATCAAAGAATTTCAAAAAACCATAGAGCTGCAACTGACCTTTCCTATACACCGCTATGAGTCTGTAGTAGATGAACTCAGAATGCTAAGGACTATAGATATTGT
>CALLAE010000106.1 GCA_938002665.1 uncultured Saprospiraceae bacterium
CTAATCTATATAAACCATTTTCTGAAAGACCAAGCTGTCATTTCTATCTGATATAAGTACAATATAACTTCCAGAACTTAATTGACTTACATCCAGCTTACAGGTTTTTATGCAGTCAGTATGATGTAAAAGTAACTGACCTGTCATGTTAGTCAATTTAATATTGACTGGGCCCGCTTCTTCTTCCAAGCTTATATTAAGAAGTTCATCAGCCGGATTTGGAAAAATACTTATGCCACTTTGAGGAGGGGTCATCAAGGTAGAAGAAGTATTAAGTAGATTTCCATCCTCGTCAAATTTGATGAAAAAAGCTTGAACACGAGATTCTATTCCATCATTCTGACTTCCATCAGAGCGAGAGCCATAGGCCATATAATATCCATCTGAAGTTGCAATTACATCACTTACCCTCAAGTCTGTATTTTCATCTATATATGCATCTCTGAATTCATTATTCCAGACAATTTCTCCCTCTTTCGATATTTTAGTATAGATCAAGTAATTAGATTCTCCATTTGCACCCTGAGCATAATCCGTTCCTACAGTAATGTAGCCATCTTGCTCATGTGTTTCTATAATTGTATTGTAAAAAGGATGCGTACGCCGATATTCGGTGCCTTGAGGTGCTACTTCCCAAGTAGGCTCATAGGTATTTGGATCAAATTTTACAATAACAGGATACTTGATTTTTTTTCCACCATTCTCTATATAATAAGTTGTGTCGTACCTTACACTAGTGGTCAATAATTGCCCATCAGAATCTAATAGCCAATCTGAGAAATCACAAATGGTGCCTAGTCTTTTTCCAAAAGTATCATAACTCTGTATTTCATAGGACTCATTCAGTTCTATTTTGAATAGGTCAAAAACATCATCCTTGACCTCTCCAGAAATATTACTTACAATACCAAACAAAGCCAAATTTCCGTTATCAAGTACAAAAGCTTCCCTAGAAGTAAATCTGTCAGAATTAAGTACTGGTGTAACATTAAAGCTGCGATAAGGCTCTGAATCATCTAGGAGTAATGTCTTCAGAATTATTTCTCTGTTTTGATTTCTAGTTAGTAGGACCAGCTCATTTTCTTTCCATATTATATTATTCAAGTTAGCCAAATTCTCATCTGGGAGACAATCCAATAGAGTGATTTTTTCCATTGTGGTATCTATAGCCAACGTACACATTTCTTGGTCGGAACTATAGTGTATGATAACTTTGTCCTTATAAAATTGAAAAGTATTCCAGTCATGACCCATTATCTCATCTATCGTGCCTGGCTTATCCCAAAAAAGAGTCTTGATGGGCTCGCCATCAAGTGATATGGTAGAAATGTGTAGGTTTCTTTCAATAGGCTTGATAGTGGTATCCATAGCCATGCCTACCACATATAATCTTTCATTAAGTTCGCGCATCTCTTCCGCTGTTGTCTGGTGAAAGCCTAAGGTGTGAATCTTGTAGAAAGGCTCTTGGCTAAAACAAAAGTTGTAGGCTAGAAGGCAAATAAGAAGGGTATAGAATTTCTTTGTCATTTTTAGTAATATAACTATAAGATAATCAATTATTTAACAAAAAAAAGCCTCACCAATTCTTTGGTGAGGCTTTATATATTCTAAGAAGAACTGATCTTACATCATTCCGCCCATGCCACCACCTGGAGGCATCATAGGAGCAGGATTATCTTCTTTCTTATCATTGATTACACATTCAGTAGTGAGGACCATAGCCGCTATAGAGCCAGCATTTTCTATTGCCACTCTTGTCACCTTAGTAGGGTCTATAACACCAGCTCTCTTAAGGTCTTGGTACTTGTCAGTTCTTGCATTATAGCCGTAAGAAGCATCTTTAGCAAGGACGTTTTGTAATACTACAGACCCATCGACACCTGCATTCTCCGCAATTGCTCTGATAGGTGCTTCTAGTGCTTTCTTGACAATCTGCACTCCCATGTTCTGATCTTCGTTTTCAGTCTTAAGATTCTTAAGAGAAGCCATAGATCTTACTAGTGCGACACCACCACCTGTTACGACACCTTCTTCTACTGCAGCTCTCGTTGCATGAAGTGCATCATCTACTCTGTCCTTCTTCTCTTTCATCTCCACTTCAGTAGCCGCACCTACATATAGAACTGCAACTCCACCAGAAAGCTTAGCTAATCTTTCTTGTAGTTTCTCTTTATCGTAGTCAGAAGTAGTTGTCTCTATTTGAGATTTGATCTGGTTGATTCTAGCAGTGATTTTTGCTTTTTTGCCAGCTCCTTTTACTACTACTGTGTTGTCTTTGTCTACAGTTATCTTAGCACAAGAACCTAAGTGTTCTAGCTCTACAGCATCTAACTTGTATCCTTGCTCCTCAGAGATAACAGTACCTCCAGTAAGGATAGCGATGTCTTCTAGCATTGCTTTTCTTCTGTCGCCGAAGCCTGGTGCTTTTACAGCTACTACCTTAAGGCCTCCTCTTAGTCTATTGACAACTAAGACACCTAGTGCTTGAGAATCAACATCTTCAGATATTATGAGAAGGGGCTTGCCAGCTGCTGAAGCTTTTTCAAGTACAGGTACAATGTCCTGTACATTGCTGATCTTCTTATCGTGTATTAAAATAAGAGGTGAGTCATATTCAGCAATCATCTTCTCACTATTCGTAATGAAGTAAGGAGACAAATAACCTCTGTCAAACTGCATTCCTAATACCTCATCTACATAAGTATCAGTTCCTTTTGCTTCCTCTACTGTGATAACACCGTCTTTAGAGACTCTCTTCATTGCATCAGCAATTAGTGAACCTATCTCTTCATCATTATTCGCTGAGATAGATGCGATCTGCTGGATCTTCTTGAAGTCGTTTCCTACTACAGTAGAAGACTTTTGTAGGTTGCCTACTACAGCCTCTATTGCTTTGTCTATACCTCTTTTGAGGTCCATAGGGTTAGCGCCTGCAGCAACATACTTCATTCCTGCTGCTACCATTGCCTGAGCAAGGACAGTAGCAGTAGTAGTTCCATCACCTGCTTGATCATTGGTCTTAGAAGCAACTTCTTTTACCATCTGAGCACCCATGTTTTCTACTGGGTCTTCTAGCTCTATTTCTTTTGCTACTGTCACACCATCTTTAGTGATAGCTGGTGCGCCGAAGCTTTTTTGTATTACAACGTTTCTCCCTTTTGGTCCTAGGGTTACTTTCACTGCTTTTGCTAATTGGTCGATACCGGATTTTAACTTCATCCTTGCATCTGACTCAAAACATATTTCTTTTGCCATTTTTAATTATTGATTTGAATTCTTTAAATGAATAAATTGGATAAAGAGAAATTAGAGTATGACTAGGATGTCATCTTCTCTCATAATTAGATAGTCTTCGCCTTTGTAATGCATTTCTTGGCCAGCGTACTTGCCATAGAGTACTTTGTCTCCTTTTTTTACAGTCATTGCAACCTCGTCTTTTCCAGGACCTACGGCTACAACTTCTCCTTTCTGAGGTTTTTCTTTTGCAGTATCAGGAATGATGATACCACCTTTGGTTTTTGCCTCTGCTTTTCCAGGCTTAACTACCACTCTGTCGTTGATAGGCTTCATATTTAATTTTGTTAGATTTTGAAATAGGATTTAATAAAATCAAGAGTTATATATCACTAAGTATGCCAATAGAAAATTGCTGACATAATAGCAGTGAATGGAAGTAAATCCCTAAGAAGTGATGTTAAAATGACAGTAATTGACAATATGTCAATCCTGAAATTCGGAGGTGAAAATTAGCCTTGAGACTGTAGAGGAATAACACCTCCAGCGGCACCTGCTGAATTACTAACGATAATAGCTGTTAGGATAGCTAGAATAAATAGTGTGATAGCTAGACCCCAAGTCAATTTCTCTATAAAGTCAGTAGATCTTGCGGCACCAAATACTTGGTTAGCTCCTGCACCACCAAAAGTAGCATCTACTCCTCCTCCCTTTGGATTTTGGATCAGTACAACTGCCATCAATAGAAAACTTACTAGTGCTATTAATATGGTTAGAACAGTAATCATTTGAGCTTATTTTTTAGATCTTTAATAAGAGGCGCAAAGAAACTACTTTTTTCGGGATTTATCAAACTCAACTGTTTGTAGGTATTGATCGCTTTTTTATAGTATCCCTGCTCTACATAGAGCTCTGCCAGGGTTTCTGTGGCTATTTCATCCTTTTTCTTGACACTAGAGGCTATCTTGTGTTTCAGATCGCTTTTAGCTTTAGACTTCTTGGTCTTTTTCTTGTCTTTGCCTTTGGACTGCTGTTTGGGGCTTTTTTTCTTTTCTTTTGATTTGGTAGCTGATTTGTCTTTTTCCTTCTTCTTTTTAGATTCGCTCTTTTTAGATTCGCTTTTAGACTTCGCCTTTTTTGATTTCTTTTTAGTAGCCATAGGGAGCTCTTTAGAAGTGAGAGAAATGGTACTTGTATTGAGCCACGCGGTGAAATCAGATACTTTAATATCCTGTTTTTCTTCCTCTTGTGGGGCTTGTTGAAGAGTGGTGGCAGTCGTTTTCTTTGTGGGCTTTTGTTTTGGATTATCTGAATTAGGCTCTATAGATATCTTGCCTATAGATACTACGGATTTGGCACTTTTGACTTTTTTCTCAGTTGGCCATGCATATTTCATGAGCTCTAATTTGTTTTTGAGCTTACTGGCTTCGGCTAGTCGATTGAGAGGCTGGGAGAAAGAGGCCGTTTTCATTTTATCCTTTATCTCAGACTTAGCCAAATGCTTAGGCTTGGCCTTTATCTGAGAGGCGAGGGATACACGTTCATCTTTTTCACTCATATGGCAAAAATAGGAATATGACTACCAATTAGTGAAGGCCTCATTGAATATTCGCTCTGCTATGTCATCTATGATTGCTGCCGTTATGCCCTGTTCCAAAGAAGTAAAGTCCGCATTACTATCATAGTCTTGGAAGGCTGAATAACTTTTAATCCAGTTCTCCTCCTCATCGATGTAATTGATAAATTCAATTTTTACTTTGATTTCCAGCCTGTTGAGGCTTGTAGTATTGCCTTCTTGAGGGGCGACAGGGATAATTCTATAATCCATTATAGAGCCAAGAAAGGCAATGTCTGGTTCTTGGTCGTTATTTACTAGTCGTGATTGGTCCCTAACCTTTTGTCTGACTGCTTCTGCAAATAGGTTATCCAGGTCTACAGGACATTCAGGATCTACTCGAGTAAAATCTTCTACATAGTAAGTCTTAATTTCAGAGGGAATAGAGATGCCTTTAAAGCCATAAAAGCCACAAGAATGGAGGCAAAACATGAGAGTTACTAGTAGGGTAGAATAGAAATAGGGCAGGAGGTGTTTATATCGAGATATCATATTCTTTAATCTTTCTGTAGAGAGTCCTTTCTGATATACCTAATTCCTCTGCTGCATTTTTTCTTTTGCCTCTGTGTTTTTTAAGGGCTTTGGTAATCAGCTCTTTGGTCTTCTGGTCTAGAGATAAGGTTTCCTCTACTTCTTCTGCTTCACGGTAACCATCTCCTTTTTCTATAATAACTGTTCCTTGGTCGTAGTCATTGTATGTACTATGCACTGGTTCTTTATCAAAGCCAAAATCATCATTTGATGGCAATGAATCGAATTGCTCATTTAATGTGCTTTTGCTGCTAGATCTGCTCACTGTTGGCATTTCCAGGTTATTGCGTTGTACCATCTCATAGAACATGTTCTTCAGATCATTAAGATCACTTTTCATGTCGAATAAGAATTTGTACAATATTTCTCTTTCTTCAAAGTCAGACTTACCTCCTGTCTCGGCTTTAGCGGGCAGGTTTCTTCTAGCTATACGTGGAGAGGTTTTAATGAGGTCTTCCGCAGAGATAAGGTGATCCTCGCTCAATACTGAAAGTTGCTCAACTAGATTTCGTAACTCTCTCACATTGCCTGGCCATCTGTAATTACTTATCAGTTGCGTTGCCTGCTCATCTAGGCGTACAGAATCAGTTTTGTATTTTTCAGCAAAGTCATTGGCAAACTTTCTGAATAGCAATGGAATATCATCTTGCCTCTCATGCAGCGCTGGTACTTTTATAGGTACTGTACTGAGTCTGTAGTAGAGGTCTTCTCTGAACTTGCCAGACTTTATCTTTTTTTCTAAATCTACATTGGTAGCTGCTACTACTCTGACATCAGTTTTCATGACTTTGGAAGAACCCACTTTCATAAATTCTCCAGTCTCCAGCACCCTTAATAAAAAGGCTTGCGTATCTAAGGGCATTTCGCCTATCTCATCTAAGAAGATAGTGCCTTTGTTGACTGTTTCGAAATAGCCTTTTCTTTCGGTACTGGCACCAGTAAATGAGCCCTTCTCGTGGCCAAATAATTCAGAGTTTATTGTTCCCTCTGGAATGGCACCTGTATTGATGGCGATAAAAGCATTGTGTTTTCTGGGGCTGTACTCGTGGATGATTTTAGAAATAACTTCCTTGCCCACACCACTTTCACCTTCTATGAGTACGGAAAGATCTGTTGCGGCCACGCGTAGTGCCGTGCTGAGGGCATGATCTAGCTGTTCCGACCTGCCCACGATTCCATATCTCTGTTTTGTCGATTGGAGATTCATCGTTAGGCTAGAGTGGGTTGGTCTACAATACTTCCTATCAGTGTTCCACTTGTCACCTGCTCAACTTTGACAAAGACGAAATCTCCGGGACTTAGACCAGGATGCTTTGGAAATACAATCACTTTGTACTGGCTATTTCTCCCTTTGAACTGTTCTTTGGATTTTTTAGAATCACCTTCTATGAGTACTTCAAAGGTTTTCCCAATATCCTTGAGGTTACTGTTCAAAGAAGACTGCGCCTGCACTTTTATAATTTCAGATAAGCGCCTCTGCTTAGTTTTATGGGGTACATCATCACTGTATTTTCTAGCGGCTAGAGTACCTGGCCTTTCAGAGTAGTGATACATATATGACATGATGAAATTGGCTTCTTCAATGATACTCAAGGTCTCTTGGTGATCTTCTTCAGTCTCAGTACAAAAGCCAGAAATAATATCTGAGCTGATCGTACAGTCTGGTATGATCTCATATATCTTCTTCACCTTATCTAGATACCATTCTCTAGTATAAGTTCTATTCATTAGTTCTAATATCCTACTACTGCCAGACTGAACGGGTAGGTGGATGTACTTACAGATATTTTCATAATCTCTGATAGCATACATGACCTCTTCGTCTATGTCTTTAGGGTGGGAGGTTGAGAATCGGATTCTGACCTTCGGATTTACCTTGGCGACCATGACCAAGAGCTGAGCGAAAGTTACTTTTTCTTCTGATTCTGGATTAGACCATTTATAGGAATCTACATTTTGCCCTAGCAGGGTAATCTCTTTGTAGCCAGCCTGTATCATTTCATCAGCCTCTGCGACGATGGTGTAGGCATCTCTACTTCTTTCTCGGCCTCTTGTAAAAGGTACCACACAAAATGAACACATATTGTCGCAGCCTCTCATGATAGAGATATAGCCTGATATGCCATTAGAATCCAAGCGGACTGGAGAGATATCAGCATAGGTTTCTTCTCTGGAAAGCAATACATTGACTCCGCGCTCACCTTTGGACGCATTAGCTAGTAATCTAGGCAAGTCGCGGTATGCATCTGGACCTAGTACAATGTCTACCAGCTTCTCTTGTTCCAGAAATTTAGCTTTGAGTCTTTCGGCCATGCAGCCCAAGACACCTATCAGTGTTCCTTTCTTTTTCTTCTTTACAGAATTATAGACTTGTAATCTGTTACGTACTGTTTCTTCTGCTTTTTCTCTGATGGAACAAGTATTGACTAAGATCAGATCTGCTTCAGTCATTTCTTTAGTAGAAGCATAGCCCTCTTTGGCAAGAATAGAAGCGACTATTTCTGAGTCACTGAAGTTCATTGCACAGCCATAACTCTCTATATAATACCGCTTATCGGCCTTGACATGGAGTTTGTTATCATCATAGACCTGCCCTTGCAAGCGCTCATCTATATCGTTATTCAGATTTGCTATGGTTGGATTATCATCGTACATGTCGCTATAACTATGCTATTTACGGTGCAAAAGTAGATAAAATAGATGGTTGTGATGACATAATGTCATGCTGATAAACGTATCTTTTTTCTTTATATATGGGGCTAAAACAAGATCATACTGACAATTTAACTAATATTTAAAGGGCTAGTTCGGTATTAGGGGATAACAAATAGGCTTAGTCGTCGTCTTAAAGTTAAATAGACCTTACTTTTGCACATATTAGAAATTTTGAAACTATGAGATACATCACTTTATTATTCCTCGCTTTATTTGCGACCAATGTCTTTGCTCAGACACTTAACGAGGAGCTGGGTTTTATCTACGTCAAAGCTGAGTATCTCATGGAAACCAACAGGTACGATGAAGCAATAGATGAATTCACTAAGATTATTGCAAAATCTCCATCTTTTAAAGATGCTCTGTATCAGAGAGCTTTGGCAAAATTTAATGTAGGTGCCTTCCAAGGAACCTATAATGACCTCATGCAAGTATTTGAACTGAAGGGTATAGACCCTGCCTCTTTATTGCTATTTGGTAAAGCTCAGAAGAATCTGGGGAAGTCTGAAGCAGCGGCGGTCACTTTGGCTACTGCTGGTGAGTTATATCCCAATGGTACTTCAGCAAGAGAGAAAGCTGAGAATAATAGAGACACCAGCTCTAGTGATGATAGAACTGAAGAGGGAGAAGAGAAGTCTCAGGTAGATAAGTTGAAAGATCAGATTTCTAATATTCTAGAAGATTTACTGCCTGGAACAACGACTCCTGGTGCAGAACAAGAAGGCACAAACGATTCTGAAACTCAAGATAGTGACTCTGATAATAGAGATAGACAGACCAAGGGAGGTAGAGACCGCTCAACTAATAATGACAGCAATTCTAATGGAGGGTCTGTATTGACGCCAGTAGACGAGCCAGAACCAGAGCCTAAAGTAGATGATAGTGTAAACGAAATCTATGTAGATGAGGATGTAACGCTGTTTGTAAAGAATGGTCTGGGTGCTAGAAGAATTCTAGAGCAACCAAATATTTTGATTCTCTCAGAGACTTCGGGTACTGTTGTAGTAGATGTCTGTGTCAATGGGAATGGGAAAGTAACACAAGCGGAATACAATGCTGGCGAGTCTTCGCTTAAGACACAGAGCATTATTTCTCTGGCAGTTAGAAAGTCTAAAGAATTTTGGTTTAAAAGCGCTGCTGCAGATGAGATGTGTGGTACCATTGTATATAATATTACTGGGAGCAACTAAGTATCCCTCAAAGCACGAAAAAAGCTGATCCATGTTGAAGTTGTTGAAAGGTATTCTTGTTCTCTTTGTCATAGTATTATCTGTGACAATAGGGAAGGGGCAAGGGAATTTTGGAATAGGGTTTACCTTTACTGAGGACTTGTACAATGTATATAGCAATGAGCCAGATGGCATAGCTCACAATAAAAATGGGAATGTTATTCTGACCCTGGGACTAGGACCTAAGATATGGGTAGGTGGGAAAAAGTTTTCTATTTCTGCTGAAGGGCAGGCCCTCTATGGTATAACAGGTGTCGCTATTAAGGACTATAAAGGGATGGGTTCACTAGCTTTTCCTTTTATGGCTAAGCTGAATTTTGGAGGGCTTTCAGGACTCAACAAAGATATGGGCTTTGGCTTCTCTCTTGGTGGAGGATTGCAGTATAGTAAGACTGAACTTTATGGCCTATCACAAGATTTTGCAGATCAAGGTGTTACTAGAGACTATTTCAAAACCTACAATATACAGCTAGGTGCCGGAGGTGGTATATCAGGCTTTACAGGGCAATTCTTTGTTAGATATGGGTATAATCCAGATGTGGATGTCAATAATTTCCATGTTGGTTTCCAGTTGGATTTCAATCTCATCGGTCTCAAAAAAATCAACCGACCAGAAAGCGAATTATAACGCAATGGTCATCCGCAACAACGTATCCTCTCGAGACTATAATACTTTCGGTATCGATGTTTCTATAGCTCAGCTGATAGAAATCAATGAACGCAAGGATCTCTCCTTTCTAGGAGACAGGCTAGTTCCTGATATCAAGGTGCTAGGTGGTGGCAGTAATATTCTACTCACTGAGGGAATAAGCTCACCAGTTGTCTATATAAACACCAAAGGCATAGAGCTTATCAAAGAAGGGGAGGAGTATATTCTTGCAAAATTTGAAGCAGGAGAGAACTGGCACGAAGCAGTTATGTGGGCAGTTAAGAATGGCTATGGGGGTATAGAGAATCTCTCTCTCATTCCCGGTAAATGTGGTGCTGCGCCTATGCAGAATATTGGGGCTTATGGAGTGGAGATTAAGGATTTCTTGCATGCAGTGACAGCCTTTGATCTGGAGCATGGCGTAGAGCTGACTTTTCACAATGAGGAATGTGGCTTTGGTTATCGTACCAGTAATTTTAAAACCATATGGAAAGGGAGATATGTTATAACAGATATTATTCTTAAGCTCTCAAAGTCAGGTCATCACAAGATCAATTTGTCCTATGGAGCTATACGTGCTCAACTCGACAATAGAGGAATAGAATATCCAACTATAGAACAAGTCAGCCAAGTAGTGATGGCGATCCGCCGTTCCAAGTTACCTGATCCTGCTCAAATAGGTAATGCCGGTAGCTTCTTTAAGAATCCTATTATAGCCATGGCTAAGTACCAGAGCCTCATGTTGACTTATCCTGATATGCCTTCCTATCCTGTAGATGACACTTCCGTCAAAGTCCCTGCGGGCTGGCTAATAGACCAGTGTGGCTGGAAAGGAAAGGTAGTAGGGCAAACTGGGACCTATAAAAATCAGGCTTTAGTTCTAGTGAATCATGGCTCTGCAACGGGTACTGAAATCTATGTGTTGAGCACGACTATTCTGGAGTCAGTGAGAGAAAAATATGGGATTATGCTAGAACGAGAAGTGAATGTGTGGAGCTAGTCGGTTCTATCTTAGAGACTAATAAGTCGGCAAACTAGTATCTATCTCCCTTGCCCAAGCCAGAATTCCTCCTTCTAAATTATACAAGTTGTCATATCCTCTCAGCTGCTGTATTTGAGCAATAACATTGGCACTTCTAGCCCCTGAACGACAGTGCACTATTACCTTCTCATTTGTTCTTTCAAACTTGTCTACACTTACTGGAACTAGAGAAACAGGTATCAGTTCTCCACCCATCTGGACAAAGTCAAACTCATGTTTTTCCCTGACATCTATTAGTGCATAGTCAGCTTTGTTGTCCATCATGGTTTTAAGTTCTTGGACAGTGATGCTTTTGATTTTCATGGTGTTAGGTTGTTCTTTATGTGATTATTTTAAAGTGGTAGGACAGACGCCTGCATTCATTTCTATTGGTGTTGTGCTAAGTGCTTTGATGCCACCTATGACATTGACGACGTCATGATAACCTCTTGCTTTCATGATGGAAGCAGCGATCATGGAACGGTAGCCACTCTGACAGTGCTCATAGAAGACACCTTCTGAAGGCAGTTTACTCATGTGGATATCCAATTGTGAAAGCGGGATGCTCTCTGCAATAGCCACATGATTAAGGTTGTATTCCGCAGGCTTTCTGACATCTATGAGTTTGACCTCTTGCTTAGAAGAAAGTTCTTGAAGCTTTTCTGCTGATATTTGGTTTACTGAGTCAGTCTCGAAGTTGCTCTTTTCCCAGGCCGACAAGCCTCCTGCTAGATATCCTATAGTATTATCAAATCCGACCCTAGAAAGTCTCGTGACGGTCTCTTCTTCTCTTCCAGCTGGTGTCACTAGAGCAATAGGTGTAGCTATATCTTTTATAAGCGCTCCTACCCATGGTGCAAAGCTTCCATCTATACCTATGAAAATAGAGCCTGGTATGTGGCTTTCTGCAAACTCATCCTTAGATCTGACATCTAGAATTAAGGCATCACTGCTTTCTACGGTCAGTTGAAATTCTCGGGGTCCGAGCGCCTTGGTCCCTTTTTCTATGATGCTATCAATGTGCTCATAGCCTTCTTTGTTGAGCTTTACATTCAAAGGAAAGTAAGCGGGTGCAGAGCCTAGCCCTTCAGTTACTTCTGCGATAAATTCTGCTTTGGTCATATCTGCTCTCAGCGCATAGTTCATGGCTTTTTGATTGCCAAGCGTATCCACAGTTATCTTCATCATGTTCTTGCCACAAGCAGAACCAGCTCCGTGGGCAGGATATACGAGGACCTCGTCATCTAGATTCATAATCTTAGTTCTAAGACTATCATAGAGCATTCCAGCCAAGTCAGCTTCAGTGAGCTCAGCACCTTTCTGACAGAGATCTGGCCTTCCCACATCTCCTAGAAACAAGGTGTCACCTGTAAAGATGCAGTGGTTTTTGCCTTCAGCATCAGCTAGTAAAAAGGAGGTGCTTTCCATAGTGTGCCCTGGTGTATGCAGGGCTTTAATGGTAACATCTCCTAGCTTAAAGATCTGTCCATCCTCTGCATTTATACTTGCGAAATCTGTCTGAGCAGTAGGGCCATATACGATAGGTGCTCCTGTCTTTTCGGAAAGGGTTAGGTGACCACTCACAAAATCCGCATGAAAATGTGTTTCGAAAATATATTTCAGCTTTACACCATCTGCTTTTAATCTATCCAGATAAGGACCTACTTCTCTCAAAGGATCTATGATAGCTGCTTCTCCTTCAGAATGAATGTAGTAAGCACCTTGTGCTAAACAACCAGTATATATCTGCTCTATGTGCATTTTTTTTAGTTTGTCCTTGTATAACAATCAGTGAGGTAATTTGTTCCTCAAAAGTCCATAAACAAAGGTGCCCAAAATAGCACCAAGAATTACTATTAATATCGTCCAATATCCTGCACCCAGTAGCGCAAACAATGGCCCTGGACAAGCGCCTACAAGAGCCCAACCCAAACCAAACAGAGTGCCACCAAACAAATACCGAATTATGCTTTTGTTTTTATCAGCTAGTACAATCTCATTGTCGTCTATATCTTTCATTCCTGAGCGCTTCATCAGTTGCACCATGATTGCACCTAATACAACTGCTGAGCCTATGATTCCGTACATGTGAAAAGACTCAAATCTGAACATCTCATAGATTCGGAACCAAGAAATAACTTGAGACTTGGTAAGGATGATACCAAATAGGGTGCCTATCAGTAAATATTTTCCTGCTTTCATGGTCTAGAATATTAAGGGTAAAAGTAAGTGAGTCATGAGTAAGCCCCCTATAAAGAAACCTACAGTTGCAATAAGAGAAGGTAGCTGAAGATTGCTCAGTCCTGTAATCGCATGCCCAGAAGTACAACCGCCTGCCCATCTTGTCCCAAAGCCTATCAAGAAGCCACCCCCGATCAGAATAGCTAATACCTTAATGGAACCTAGTCTACTTACATCGAATATTTCACCAGGAACATAGCTCTTAGTATGGCCGCTAAGACCTAGGTCTTGTAAAGCAGCAACTGTTTTAGGATTGAGGTCAATGGCATGGTCAGTCATCAGAAACTGGCTAGCAATGACAGCACCGCATACAGTACCTACCAAAAAAAACAAGTTCCATCGCTGTGCTTTCCAGTCAAAATTGAAAAAATCAGCAAACTTGCCAGCACCGCCCATAGAACAGATAGTCCGTAGATTGGAAGAAAAACCAAAAGTCTTTCCGAAATAGAGCATGGTGAATAGGACACCTGCTAACAGAGGGCCAGCTACATACCAAGGCCAAGGATTCATTAACATTTTACAAATTTTGATTAGTGCGGGTAAAGGTACTATTAAATGGAGGTAATCGGAAAAGGATTAGCCTCATCATGGTTTTAGATAAGAGGGAATTATTTAACTTGCCTTCTTAGAGTTTGTTTAGAAAAGTAAAGCTAAAATTGTGAGAGGCATTAAAGAAACCAATTTTAATTTTCCAGGTCAGGAGTCAGTCTATAATGGAAAAGTTAGAGATGTTTACTTCTTAGAAGATAAATTAGTTGTCGTTTCTTCAGATAGAATTTCTGCCTTTGATCATGTCTTACCTAAGCCTATTCCATTTAAGGGGCAAATTCTTAACCAGCTTGCAGCTCATTTTTTGAGAGCATCTACACATATAGTTCCTAATTGGCTAGAGGCGCAGCCAGATCCCAATGTAAGTGTCGGTAAGAGAGCAGAGCCTATAAAATTGGAAATGGTAGTCAGAGGCTATTTAGCAGGTCATGCATGGAGAGAATATAAGGCGGGGAAAAGAGTACTCTGTGGAGTGCTTATGCCTGAAGGAATGAAAGAAGGAGATCGATTTCCTGAGCCGATTATTACTCCCGCAACCAAGGCAGAAGAAGGCCACGATGAAGATATTTCTATGGAGGCTATACTGAGCCAAGGCATAGTCACGCAAGTAGAGTGGAATAAACTAGCAATCTATGCGCTACAGTTATTTCATCTAGGTACCCAGATGGCTGCTGACAAAGGCCTTATTCTAGTAGATACTAAATATGAGTTTGGAACCTATGAGAATGATATTATACTTATAGATGAAATCCATACTCCAGACAGTTCACGTTATTATATCCAGGATGGATATGCAGAAAGACAGAAAAAAGGCGAAAAGCAGAAGCAACTCTCCAAGGAGTTTGTGAGAGAATGGCTCATGGAGAATGGCTTCCAAGGGAAGGAAGGACAGACCATGCCTATTATGCCTGATAGCTTTGTAGATGAGGTCACTGATAGATATGCAGATCTCTACACGAGACTAACAGGTGAAACGCTAGCTAGATCAAAGTCCAGAGATGTGCTAAAGCGCATAGAAGGTAATGTTGTCGATTATTTAGTAAAGAATGCATAGTCATCACTAGGGTATGAGTAGGTTGCCAGTCATCAGAAATATTGTGCAGTCTAATTGGTTGGATCTCATAGGTGCTGTGCTCATTTTTTCTGTATGTTACTTCAGAAATTTTCATGGAACTATCTATGCTGATGGGCAGATCCAATTTGGTATTCCCTTTAGTGAACTTTGGAGTCATGTAAAAGAAGGAGCTTATCCACTAGGTTTGAGCTCTACGCTGGGTGCTATCTTTAGTATGTTAGCGACTAGATTTGTAAGTAAGCAAAAGAACAGTGGTAACATGATAGGCATATTTACAACGGTTAACTCTGGTACTAATGATTTCTTATTTGGGAATGCTTCAGCAGTAATTACCTATCCTCTAACTTTCTTCACCCATTCTTTGGCCTATAAAAAGTGGCGGGAAGGTGAAGAAATAAAGAGCCGAGATAAGTTCTATTATCTTATCATAATTGTAGCCATGCTGATTGCCTTTGCGTTGGTGCATTTGGGCGCTTATTTTTTTGGAGGTAAGACAGATGGTCACTTCTTGCTTATTGTAAGCTTGACTTTTGGAATCTCTCTTGGTGCTACTTTTAGTAATGTCTTTAAGTATGAAGACACTTGGGTAAGTTGGAGTATCTACAATGTGGTACAGCTTATTAAGAATACGATGCAGATGAATATGGCTAATGTTGTCAAGTATATATTTTATCTCATTAATGCTGCTTTGACTTTGGTGGATTGGAAGTATAATGGTGATATAGTAAAAGGCAGTAACATACATCTGTAACCCACTAATTCTAAAAAAATATTCCTAGTTGTCTAAGAATAAGAACCAAGCAAACAATAACTAGTCCTGCTATTACTGTCTCTTTTGAATATGCTGGATTACGTGGCATAAAATCAATTAGCACTTGCTGAGTCCTTTGAACTTATTAAAAGTCTCTCTGATGAGAATTTGGTCGCTCTTGTCTTTACCGTCTGAAATACACATAATGTCAAGCTGGATTCCATCATCTGAAATAACAACCTTAGCTCCATTTAGTAAGTCGAGTTTTAAAAGTTCTATGGACAACAGTAGAGACTCTACATAAAACGGACTGTCTTTGTTATGAGAATTTTCTATCTCCAATTTAGGGCTTATGGACATCTTCTTATATAGCGACACTATACCGTTTTCTATGTGTGGACGCCTAGTAGAATTTCTAAAGCCGTTAGCGTCCTTGTAACCGAACATCTTAGCAATGTCCTTGTCGGTTAATTCAAGTGCTTTCTTAATGACCTTAATATCTAAATGCTCAATTGTTTTATCCAACTGAGCATTAAAACCACCTTCCAATTTTAGATTATCGGGATAGTTCTCTTTTAGGGTTTCTAGGAATGAGTCTTTTGTAGGTAAGTCTTTTTTCGGCATTCGCTAAAGTTATGTCAAATCTTGACCCATCGGTCAAATCTCTGTTGTTATATCTGTAAGACGCTTCATTAACATAAGATGCTAAATGTGGGTCTGACAGATGAAAATATGTTCCTGCAATTGTTCTTTTGAAGTGAGACCAAAAGTTCTCAATATGGTTAGTTGTAATCGTTCCATTAACGTACTGACCTGCTGAGTGGTTATACTTCTCTGATTCTGTGAAGGATGAACCAAGCGGTCTTTTGAGTCACTTTCAAATCTCTTGAACATTTACGAAGTGAGATTTTAGAGTCATGAAAGATAGTTCCTACTCTGATTCCGAACTGCTTTCTGCATCCATAGCACTTGAATCTCTTTGTCTTACCCTTGAGTTCATTAACACGTGCAGAATCACAGTATGGGCAACGTGGTTCACCGTTCCACCTCCATTTAACCAAGTGGTCAACGCATTTCTGCTCAGAGTCAAAGTATGATATGAATTCAAAGAGGTTATCAAAGTCTCTAATTTGTTTTGCACATATCAAAGATAAGTATATACTTATTTTTATGTAGGTAATTATATACTTAATTTGGTATATTTACTTAACGATGTATACATAAGGCACGAATAATGCATTATTGTGGTTATAATCATACATCAAACGTTAATCAATATAAATTCGTGGCTGCTAGCACTTCTTTTGAAGAATTAAGAATAGGGGAAGGCATTTATACCTCAAAGGATATTGCCACCATACTCAAAATACCTATCCGCAAGGTTTCGTATTGGATATCAAAGTATGTTCGAGAAAAATTTCCTGAAATAACTGGTTACGTCTACAACTTCGAGCAAGAAAGGGGCATCTACGTTAACTTTAAATCACTCTTACAAATATATGTCTTTAGCGAATTGAAGGTTCGAGGCCACTCGAATAAGGAAATACTAAAGATGTACTCTTTTATTTCTGAAAGATACGACACTAAATATCCCTTCGCAAAAAAGAGTATATATTCTGTTGGCTCAGAATTAATGCTAGAGGAGAAAGGAGAACTTGTTAATGCTAACTTTCAAATATCTTTAAAAGAAATTCTCTCTGAATATATACACAAAATTGAATTTGATATGCAGGGTAACGCTATTAGGTTTTTCCCTCTAGGGAAAGAAAAATCAATTGTGGTAGACCCACAAATTCAATTTGGTTCACCAACAATTAAGGGGACGAGAATAAGCGCAGCGGTAATCTACGAATCATTTAAAGCTGGGGACTCTCAGGAGCTAATAGCAAGTGTTTATGATATATCAGTATCTGATGTTCATGATGCAATTGAATTTACGCAAGCTGCGTAATGCATTTTTACTTTGATGAAAATATTCCTACTTCCATTGCTAACGCTTTAAGTGAAATAGAGACAACCCTTGGCAACACTTCCACTTCAACTGTAAAAATTACAGAATTAGGTAAGAGCGCAAGCGATGAAAGTATTGTAGACTACTTATTGAATCTAGGGACAGAATGTGTTTTGGTTACGCAAGATTCAGATTTCAGAATAGGAGATTTAGTAACACGAATATTAAATTCGTCAAACATTGGCCTAATTGTTTTCGACCCACCTAAGCGAGGCTACCCATATTTTAAATTATTCCAATTTATGGTGAAGAAATGGGGGGATGTCCAACGTTTAAGTCAAGAGGATTTCCCATTTGGATATAGGATATCGCCTAGGTCATTAACGAAGATTTGAAATCTTCTTGGGTTACATATGTAAGTCACTGCCTTGTAAAAAATGAAATGACCTAATGTCAGAAAGATATATAAGACAAGAGTTACTCTCTGAAATAGGTAGAGAAGGCCAAGCGAAGCTAGCACAAGCCAAGGTGTGCATAGTGGGCTGTGGCGGACTGGGATCTATAGTGGCTCCTTACCTTGCAGGAGCAGGTATAGGGGAACTGACACTGATAGATGGAGATAAGCCCGAGTTATCTAATCTGCACCGCCAAGTATTTTTTACTCTAAAGAGCAAAGACACAAAGGCAGAAGCACTTGCCGCGCATATATCCAAATTTAATCCTGAGGTAAAGCTGAAAATCTGTTCTGAAATGCTGTCTAAGGCTAACATAGATACTTACTTAGCCCACACGGATCTGGTCATAGAATGTACAGATGAGGTGCTCTGTAAATACTTAGTCAATGACTGGTGTCACTTACATCGTAAGCCATTAGTCTATGGGGCTATTCATAAGTTTGAAGGCTATGTATCTCTATTTGAGAATGTCAGTGAAGAGAGCATCCAACTTAGAGATGCTTTTCCAGTGCCCGATACGACTATTCCTAGTTGCTCAGAGGTAGGGGTGATGAATACTATAGCTGGTCTTATCGGTATCTTACAAGCCAATGAAGCTCTGAAATACTTGCTGGGTCTAGAAACTATAGTAGGGCAGCTCCTGACTTATGATTGCTTGTCCAATGAACAATTGAAACTTCGACTTAAGAAAGCATGGAGAGGCAAGATAAAGGACACTTATGAGAATGAAACTTATCTTAGAAAAAACTGTGCAGTCAGTCGAGAGGTTGACACAGAGTCTTTACTGGCTGAGCATGATAAGTATAATGTTATTTCTATCCTTGAGAAAGGAGAGCATCGTGATATAGCTGAGGGCAATGCGCATGTGCCTTTATCAAGCTTTATCATAGAAGAGTGGGCTAGTTATCTATCAGACAAGACCAAGCCTAGCTTGTTCTATTGTAGAATGGGAAGGCGGTCTAGTATTCTGGTAGATGAGATTAGAAAAGCATTTCCTGAGGCAGAAGTCTACAGTTTGAGGGGAGGACTGACAGCTTATAAAGAAGAGTCTTAAGGACGGGCATTCACCCAATGTGAACCATCTAAAAGAAATTCTTTTTTCCAGATAGGCACTCGTTCTTTTAGGGCAGCTATAGCAAACTCACAGGCTTCGAAAGCTGCTTTTCTATGCACTGAAGAAACGGCAATTATAACTGCCTTTTCAGTCAAGCCAACTGCTCCTTGCCTATGATGAATTGCAATATGTTTCACACCATATTCATTGATGGCAGTCGCTGCAATCTTAGCCAATTCTTTTAGGGCCATCCCTTCATAGGCCTCGAAATCCAAATGGGTTACGGTTTTTCCTTTGTTGTGATTACGTACGGTACCTACAAACAAGCACAGCCCACCGCAACTCTCATCCAAGATGAAATTATAGCAATCATCTAAGGAAAGTGGTGTGGAAAGAATTTGGATATCAGTCTTATTGCTCTTCATAAGCTTAACCTCCGCTGACTGGTGGGATGATAGCAATTTCGTCTGTAGGATATAGAGCTACGGTATCTTCTGCATATTCTTGATTAACTGCGATGAGGCAGTTGTTGATATTATTGAAAGCTGGATACTTTAGCTTTAGCCATTCTTTGAGACTTTTTACATCACCTGGGATGGCGCCATCTATCTTAAGGCTAGATGAAGCCGTTATTTCTTTTGCTATTCCGAAGCACTTTATTTCCATTTTCTATTATCCTTTAGAATATTCTGGTACACAAAATTCTGATAGCCACCACAAGTATAAGCACAGCTGTGACTTTCTTTACAGTAAGAGGATTAAATTTAAAGATACTCAATCTGCTACCCAACTGACCACCAACCATAACAGTTAACGCTAGGCAAAAGATAGTCGTGTAATCTATATTCATACCATAAGTCATTATTTGTCCAGTTAAGCCTGCTACAGAATTGACCAGAATGAATAGGGCGGTAGTGGCTGCTATGATTTTGGGGCTGCCCCATTTAGAGATGTAGAGCACTGGAGAGAGGAAGATGCCTCCTCCTATGCCTACTACGCCAGATATGAGCCCTATAACTCCTCCTGTCAGACCATTACCATAGTGCGGTAGGTCTAGTTTTTTGCTTGAAGTCTGTCCTTGGCTAAGCATTACAAGAGCAGCAATGATTAAACATATCCCTAGTAGGATATAGTAGCTATGGTCGTCTATTCTGTAGAGTCCACCCAGATACGCCATCGGTATACTAAGTAATATCAATGGCCATATCCGCTTTAATTTTAAGTATCCATGCTGATGAAAAAGAATGACACTGCCGGTGACCACAACTATGTTACAGATCAGAGCTATCATTCTCAAATTGACAAAAGTCATAGGAAATAGGGATAATACGGCGATATAACTAGAGCCTCCCCCAAAGCCTGCTGACGAATACACAGTAGCTATTAAAAAGAAAATGATCAATAAAAGGAATAAGTCTGAGCTGAGTTCCATCACTGCTAATATCTAATTATATCTAGATTATTTTATTCAAGTTATATTAGCAATTACGTATCAGTAACTCTCGATTCTGAAAGAAATAAGAAACATAATAGCCAAATACGATCAGACTGATCTTACCAAGGAAAAGCTTGCCTTGGCTTCAGTAGTCCATATCGCAGGCTCTGCTTATAGACGTATAGGGGCACGTATGTTAGTCAGCAGTAATGGCACCTGGGTAGGAGGTATCAGTGGGGGCTGCCTGGAGGGAGATGCACTTAGGCGGTCTCAGCAGGCTATCTACAGCACTAGCCCATCCACAGTCACCTATGATACTATGGATGATGATGCTAATGAACTCGGAGTAGGTCTGGGCTGCAATGGCATAATAAAGGTTTTATTTACGCCTATAGATTCTGATGATTCTGATAATGTGATAGAGGTACTCAAGAAGATAGTAGGTGCAAATAGATCTGCTATACTCCTGCAAGTAATAGCGGCAGCCCAAAAACAATTTCTAGGACAAGCAAAACTAATTCAGGAAACTGAGTCGGATTATGACTTTTGCGGTGTGAACTCCCAAGTTCTACAGTTACAGATAGAACAAGTCAGAATTAAGAGGCGACCACAGATAATTACTGTAATTAATAACCACGATGAAGAGCTCCAAATCTTAGTAGAGTATCTGAGACCAGAAATGCGACTGGTGATAATAGGAGATAATTATGATGTCATATCTCTGGTAGGAATTGCTCAAGTGATGGGTTGGGAAATCCATTTAGTCGGAAGAGAAAAGAAGATATCTAAAAACTTGTATCAGCAAGCAGATAAGATCTACGAGTATGAAGCCATAGATCAAGTACCCATAGATGAGTTTACAGCAGTGGTGCTGATGACACATGATTATAATTGGGATCTGAAATTATTGCCAGTGCTTCTAGCTAAGCAGTCACCATATCTAGGAGTCTTGGGCCCTAAAAAGCGTATGCACAAAATAAAGGCAGAATATACTGGACAGTTAGCCACAAAAATAGCTGAGGTGCATGGTCCTGTAGGTTTAGATATTGGGGCTGAATCTCCTGAAGAAATAGCAATTTCTATTGTAGCAGAAATAATTGCTACCTTTCGTAATAGAGAGGGGACCTCATTGAAATTAAGAAAAGACACCATTCACGAAAGGACTTAAGATGCTGATAGATGGACATGGAAGAATTATAGATTACGTCAGACTCGCTGTTACGGATAGGTGTAATCTGAGATGCTTCTATTGTATGCCTGAGGAAGGGATAGATTTTGTACAACGCAAGGAGCTACTCAGCTATGAGGAGATCATTAGAGTTGTAACATTATTGTCCGAAGAAGGTGTCAGCAAAGTAAGGATTACTGGAGGAGAACCATTCCTTAGGAAAGATATCATGTCTTTACTGAGATCTATATCTGAATTACCTCTGATAGATAAGATTGCGATTACAACCAATGGTACCTTGACAGAAAAACATTTGGATGAATTAGTCGTACTGGGCATAGACTCATTTAATCTGAGTATAGACTCTATAGATGCTCAGCGCTTTCAAGAAATAACTAGAAGAGATAGTTTCGAAACAGTGTGGTCTTGTTATAAAGTAATGTTAGCCAAAGGACTTGAGTTAAAACTCAACTGTGTCGTAATGGCTAATCGAAATATAGCTGATCTTATCCCAATGGTAGAACTAGGAAGAAAGTCAAAGGTTTCGATAAGATTTATTGAAGAAATGCCCTTCAATGGAGAGGGGAGTCATTATCAGCGCTTGGAATGGGACTATGCAAAAATACTCTCTCATCTGACTGAGCATTTTGGTGAAGTAGAGAAACTTCAGGATACACAAGGCTCTACTTCTCTGAATTACCGAGTGCCAGGCTTTACAGGAAGCTTTGGAATTATACCCGCCTATACACGATCATTCTGTGGCTCTTGTAATCGACTACGCCTCACACCTGATGGAACTATTAAGACCTGTCTGTATGATGACGGTGTCTTTAATATCAAGAACATAATCCGAGCAGGTGCAACGGATGCTGAGCTTATGCTAGCAATAAAAGAAGCTATTGCTCATAAAGCGAAAGATGGATTTGTTGCAGAGCAGAGTAGAAATGGTAAGGGAATTGTTTCTGAGTCCATGGCAACTATAGGAGGATAATATGATAACGGTATCTGAAGCTATCCGACTCATAGAAAAACAGGTGCCCAAACTCGGCACTGAGCGCATTAGCCTACACAGGGCCTACTCACGAGTACTAGCGGAGGACTGGTGCGCAGATAGAGACTTGCCGCCATATGATCGGGTGACAATGGATGGTATTGGCATTAATTTTCAAAGCTATGACCAAGGCCAACGAACTTATAGAATAGTAGGCATTGGTGCTGCGGGCATGCCTCAGCTAACTCTAACTGACCCTACTGTCTGTCTGGAAGTAATGACAGGAGGCGTCAGGCCTGAGGGTGCAGATACCATCATTCGTTACGAGGACCTTAATGTAGTCGATGGTTATGCAACTATAGATGATGAGGTAAACATAAGGCAAGGACAAAATGTACATCAGCAAGGTTATGATAGGAAATCAGGAGAGCTAATAGTAAAAGCTGGCACCTGCTTATCTGCTGCTGAGATAGGTATTGGGGCAGATTTGGGAAAAGCTGAAGTATTGGTGATAAAGCAGCCTAAGATAATGGTAGTATCTACTGGAGACGAGTTAGTAGAAATAGATCAAGAGCCTGCTGCTCACCAGATCAGAAAATCCAATGTCTACAGGATTGAATCCACACTTAAGAACTGGGGATTGGAAGTAGAGACTAGTCATCTAGCAGATGATGAAAATGAGATCCGAGCTAAGTTGGAGGTGTATATAAAGTCATATGATGTTCTAATCCTTAGTGGTGGCGTCTCCAAAGGGAAATTTGATTTCTTGCCTAAGGTGCTAGAGGAGTTAGGTATAGAGAAACATTTTCATGGAGTGGCTCAGAGACCAGGTAAACCTTTTTGGTTTGGTAGCATTCCTAGCTGTACGGTCTTTGCATTACCAGGGAATCCTATATCCTCATTCCTCTGTACTCATAAGTATTTTAAGCAATGGTTGTGGAGGCAACAGGGTAGAGAGTTGCCGGAGGAGAGGGCAGTTCTAACTGAAGCCGTTTCTTTCAAGCCAGACCTCACTTATTTTCTAGAAGTTAAGTTGCGACAGAGCGATACTGGGATACTTGAAGCACTACCATGTAAAGGTAATGGCTCTGGAGACATGGCTAATCTGGTAAGAGCAGATGCCTTTATAGAATTACCGAAAGGTTTGAACGAGTATCCTCAAGGTGGGATTTTTCATATCTATAGATTCCGATGAATGGTCTAAAACAGTTATGGCTGTTTCTACCTTTTTGCTTCACAGCTCAGTTAAGCGGGCAGGCAGATACATTGTATAGTGCTAGTCCTTCAGAAGTGGGATTAGATTCTACTCTGCTTCATTATCGCTTGGATTCTATTATGCAACTTGGCTTAGACTCAGCGGCTTTTCCCGGAGCACAACTCTTAGTCGCAAGAAAAGGCGCTATAGTATACCATAAGAGCTTTGGCTATCATGATAATACTTCTGCACAAAGGATAGAGCCATCCCACCTTTTTGATTTGGCTTCTATCACTAAGACAGTAGCAGGTACTTTAGCCTTAATGAAGTTACATGATGAAGGAAAGATTGATTTGGATGTTGGCCTATCAGCCTATCTACCTTATTTCAAAGATTCTAATAAGTCTGATATTTCTCTTCGCTCCATTCTTACCCATCAAGCCAGACTCAAGCCCTACATAGTCTTTTGGGCAAAGGCAAAAAGAAAGAATGGAAAATATAAATGGCGAACCTTTAAAGCCAGACAGAGCAAGCGCTTTTCGATAAAGATTACAGACGAGCTCTACTTGCATAAGAAATTCAAAAAACGGATAATATACTCTGGTATAAAGGATTCAGAGTTATTGGAAGAATCAGGCTATCGTTATTCAGGCTTATTTTTTTTATTGTTGCCAGAATTAGTGGCGAAGCTCAGTGGACAAGCCTATGAGGATTTTTTGCGCAGATCCTTTTATAAGCCCATAAAAGCAGAGAAGTTGGTTTTTAATCCACTTAATTATTTTCCAAAGAGTGAGCTTGTTCCTACTGAAATTGATACTTTTTTCCGACATCAGTTGGTGCAAGGCACCGTTCATGATGAGAATGCGAGCCTACTCAATGGCGTTTCAGGGAATGCAGGACTTTTTAGTAATGCTCTAGATCTTACTAAGGTTTTGCAGATGTTGCTTAATGGAGGTCGCTATGGAGGGGTTCAGTATTTGCAATCAGAAACAATCAAGGAATTTACCAGCTGTCCATTTTGCGAAACGGGAAATAGAAGAGGCCTAGGTTTTGATAAGCCCTTAATTGATTATGATCCTGTTCAGGCCTACACTGCTAAATCTGCCAGCCCACAGAGCTATGGACATTCAGGTTTTACAGGAACCTTTTACTGGGTAGATCCTGAAGAAGAGCTTATAGTTGTCTTTCTGTCCAATAGAGTCCACCCCACAAGGGAAAACAAAAAACTCTATTCTCTGAATATAAGACCTAGTCTGCATCAAGTGGTGTATGATTCTATTGCTGAGTAACGGGGAAAGCATCACGGATTTTGTATCCAGTATAGAGATCTGTTATCAGTAAATCTGCTATCTATCCAGCTGTCTTCTGCCCATACTTGTCATCCAGTTGTCACTTTTCTCTTGTATAGTCATTCATGTAGTGCACATGTAGTGGAGGGTAGTTTTGCTGTAGATGGGGGTGCTCAGTGTTGACCCTCGAAATCCTGTCCTATAAGTACAAACGGCAATTATGAAAAATCTAATCACAATTCTTACAGTTCTTACAATCACTTTCTCTACTGCTTTTGCTAGCACTACTCCGGAAGTATTGATCAATTCTGCAGACGTAGAAGTTGTAACAGTAGAATCTTTAGATTTTTTTTCTAACGCTGCTTTCGATGCCAGCTCTGATAACCTAGTATTCGATACTACTAAAGATATTTCAGTTGTGCAGATATACAACGGTGCTGGAGAACTAGAATTCCAATTACCAGTAATGAGTAACAATGTTCAGATAAACAAAAACTTATTTGATCAAGGAAACTACAAATTAGGATTCATTCTTGAAGGACAGTCTCAAGTACACTTCACGGATGTAACCATAAGATAAAAAGGGGAGAGTCTAGTCAACTCTCAATAACAATGCAAAAAGCAGGTCTAGTCAACTTGTAAAAGAATAGAGTATTTAATGAGAATGAACGGTCAGCCTTCT
>CALLAE010000107.1 GCA_938002665.1 uncultured Saprospiraceae bacterium
TCAGGATTCATATGAGCAAATCTTAGGTGCTTATAATAACAAGTCAGCGTCTCGTCTCCATAATCTCCAGAACAAAAATCACTAGGCCATACAACACCATGATAGGTTCCTATTTTTTCCATCCATGTAATCGTATACTCAGGATTCTCAGTACAGACAAGCACCCAGTAGCGCATTTTACTCTTGTCTGAGAGGCGCATTGTGTCAGATTCTATAACTTCTAGAGGCTGGCTAATGTAATCAGAGCTAAATAAGTCCCCGACTTCCAAGGTGAAATCATACAGCAATACCTCTTCCTGACTTACATCATAATCTTCTATATAGTAGACTTTTTTTCCTTCTTCTTTGAGAACCAGCAGTTTACTAGATCGAGATGGCCAGCCACCCGCACCAAGTTCCAAAATTTCTTCTGATCTGATTTCTTGGTACACCTGATCTAAAGTGGATACTCCATCGTAGGCTTGCTTAAATATTCCATGAGGCGTAGCGTATTTTTGAAAATGCCACTGGCTAAAGTTCGTCATAGGCACATACTCAGGCTCTCCAGCTACATGTTGCTCTAGACCCCCACAACCAGGCTCTACACAACCTTCTGAGTCTAATCTGAGAAGATAGAGGTCTTTCTGAGATGTTCTAGTAAGACTATCTATCCATCTATCATCTGGACGTAGTCCGGCAACTAGTATAGATCCATCAGAAAGTTCTTCTACGTTATAGAAGGTGGAATGCGCACTTTCGAATACTTCACTTACCCAATCAAGGTAGACTCTATCCCAAACGATCTCTCCTGTTTCTACATCGTACTTAGAGATATGCGCACCTCTGAAATTCGGATTGTTAGAAAAGCCAGCAATCAATAAGCTGTTATTCATTGCTTCTTTAATTTTAAGAACGCCAACATTAACTGAAGCAAAATCTAGATATCTTCTCCAAATTGTATTTCCTTGATTATTGACTTGCATTAAATCATTGCTTGTATCACCTGGGGACCCACCATGCTCTAACTCAAATACAAAGTTGTCGGACGATAAAACATCAAATGAAATAAAAGCTTCGGTTTCTCCAAAAAGCTCTGGAGGCTCCCATCTAAAAAGTAAATGACCCTGACTATCATATCTTGCTACCGTCCTATAATCTACATCTCCACCATTTTTGTATTCATTATAATCAAAAAGAAAAACAAAATTACCTTCACTATCTAGATCTGCATTCCACATTTCTGTATCTCTATAACGAGGATTTATAAAGACCAAGGTATCGAAACTCATGTCCTTATTATAATACATCAATAATCCTCTACGAAAATTATCATTGATACTATCTGCCTCTCTAGTATCACCATAGACTACTATCTTTTCTCCATTTGCTATTGCCCCTATAGGTATATATGATGTGAGGTTATAGCCAGGAGGGTCTGTTAGTGCATACTGATCATACTTGGAGCTACCTAGATAATCACCTTTGGTATTTAATTCGAATAATCTAAACCCATCTCTAACTGTAAGCGAGTCCTCTACCATTCGTCCTGCTACATAGATGCTTGTATCACTCAGAGAACAATAAAGAGCAGGTGATATCTGTGGATATCGTTTAGTCCATAGTATTTCCCCTTTCGTATTTAACACATAGTAATGCAGACAAGGTCGTGGCTCACAATCACCACTACCTAGAATGTGTATCTGATCATCTATCACAAACATATTTCTAGGGGCAGCTTCATCTACTCCATCATAAAAATCTAGAATTTTGACATATGTCTCTTGACCTCCTAAAGAAAAGGACAGCAAAGACAAGATAAAAATGAGTTGCACTCTCATACTCTAAAGTTAAGTAAAGGCCAGAGACGATGCAGGTCCCTCTCTGACCTTTTAAAACATTTATGGCTAATTACTTCGTTACGACAATTCTATCATGGTGGATAATACCACCTTTCTCATTATATACAGCTAGAATGTAGATGCCCCAGCTCGTCGATGCTTGTAGCGTCGATGCTATACGATTAGTTATGAGAGCTTTCCACCAATAATAACTGCTGTCTTTTCAACTCATCCCTAACCCTTCTCTCACGAAAGAAGGGAACTGCTGCCCGCGCCGCTACTTGGTTCTCTAGCTTATAGCAGAGAAGCCATATCGCTATTTTTTCACCACTTTTCATTTTGACCTTTCTTCTGTCACCCACTCTTGCCTCCTTGTCTGAACTATGATTTTTAAGATTTCAAGATTTACATGATTCAGGGGGCTGCCCCATCTCAGTCCAGAGCCTTATAGTCATGGGTAACATGAATCACCTCTCTTCGTAAGAGAGGTCAGAATCATTGGAAAAGATTCTGGGTGAGTTAAGGTTATGGGGTGGGAAAGCTGCTTGCTTTTCGCCTAGGTACAATAACAGCTACTGCACCACAACCTTCGTCACCACCGTTCCTTTCTCAGTATAGATACTGACATAGTAAAGTCCTGTGGGATACCCGCTGAGGTCCATTGTAACTTCTGAAGATGCGGAATGGAAGCTTACA
>CALLAE010000108.1 GCA_938002665.1 uncultured Saprospiraceae bacterium
GCCATTTGAATAAGATTTGCAGTTTCTGGAGTATTAGGAAGATCATATGAAGTTCTGACGCTATTTCCGAAAAAGCAATTTTCGAATGCATATCTTTTTGAAAAATATTCTCTTTTGAAATTAAAGGACTTTCATTATCCTTACCACAGCTAATTAAAAAGAAGACAATTAATATTACATGGATTGGGAAACGGAATTTCACGGCTTGTCGATTTTTGTTTAAGATAACCTTACCTACCCCCCAATATTTACATATCAAAATTTTGTTGCAGTAATTACATCCATTTCATCATACAAGAGCTGATATAAAAACTACCTTGTGACTCAATAAAACCAAAGGACACCAACTGAAAAGCTTTCTAAAAAATAACATCTACTACAAATCTTTCGAAGGTATCTCTCGAGAGATCTGGCTCCTGTCGCTTGTTATGCTCATAAATCGGAGTGGCGCTATGGTCATACCTTTCATGACCATCTATCTGAATCAAGAGCTAGGTATAGCCCTATCACAGTGTGCCATAATCATGGCTTGCTTTGGGGCAGGTTCTGTTCTTGGGTCTTTTGTAGGAGGGGTGCTTACTGATAGAATAGGCTTCTTTAAAGTCATGTACATGAGTCTCATTACGGCTTCCGTGTTCTTTCTACTTGTCATGAAAATGAAAACTTTCTTGCCTTTATGTGCATCCATTTTTGCGATGGCCTTTGTGTATGAGACTTTTCGTCCTGCTAATCTCACTGCCATAGAAGCCTTTTCCAAAAAAGAAAACCTGACCCGCTCACTCGGCCTTGTGCGACTGGCGGTAAACCTTGGCTATGCGCTGGGGCCATTTATGGGAGGCTTTGTGGCAGCTAAGTTGGGTTATGATTTTCTGTTTATCTTCAATGCCCTCGCCATTTTTATAGGAGGCAATACTTTCTATCATCTCTTTAAGAACAAAAAACACAAGACAACAGAAAAGGAAATTAGTGCTGCAGAGAAAAAGGCTCTGCTGATGCCGTGGAAGGATGGCAAGTATCTAGTCTATCTATTCTTTTTCACTCTGACGATTATTGTATTTATGCAATTGCTCTACACTGCGCCCTTGTTCTTTAGTACAGAATACGGATTTGACGAAGCTCTAGTGGGCATGCTGATGGGCATCAATGGCCTAATTATAGCGCTAATAGAAATGCCACTCATATTCAAACTGGAAAGTCTCCTAAAGCCAGTGATCTGTGTCGTGATAGGAAGCATACTAATAGGCATCGGCTTTGTTAGTTTCTATCTTATTGCCATCCCTATGGTCGCTGCTTTGACCTATACTGTCTTCTTGACTTTTGGCGAGATGCTTAGCTTTCCCTTTAGTAACAACTATGCGATGAGCTTTTCTACTGATCACAATAGAGGTAAGTATATGGGGCTCTATACGATGACTTTTTCTTCGGCGCATATCGTTGCACCTTTGTTAGGCTTATACTTAGTAGAGCAGATGGGTTATAATACTCTGTGGTTAGGTTCAGCTGCACTATGCTTCTTTGCGGCTGTGATGATTCTTGCCACACGGAATAGATAAATAGTTTTCATTTGTCTCCCCAAACAACTATAGCACAAACTTATATTTCAGAAATCATCTAGTTTTAATTTACTAAACCACTTCCATGAAGCAATTGCTCATCCTTCTAGTTTTATTACCATTTCTCAGTTCTGCCCAAAACACCTTTGCACCTCTAGGTGCAGAATGGCGTTACGAAGGACCTTCCGAGTGGAATTCGACAATACTGGATTGTGCTGGCAATAATCTTAGATACATAGTGGAAGATGAGTTGACTATTGATAACAAGAACTGTACGCTTATCAGGGCATACCACTCCACTAACCTCGACACTAGCTGGCGCTCTAGAGACAGCTTGATTGTCTGGCAGGATGAAAAGAAAATATATTTCTTACAAGACAGTAGCTTCCTATTATTGTTCGATTTTGGAGCGGAGCTTGGAGATACTATCATCCGCTATGATCCATATAGAACAGTTTCATTTTCAGGAACACAGTATGATGATTCCACTACTACAGCTAATAGAATGGAACTAATTATCGCCGAAGTAGATAGTATCATCGTGGATGGAGATTATCGAAAAATACAGCACCTCGTCCCTACTGACCCAAATTCTGGATACTCTGGAGATTCTGTCATGGAAAACATAGGAAGTATGTCACAAAATATCTGCGGTGATTATTTCTACTACGTTGCAAATGGTTGTGATGGTAGCGGCTTTTTATGTTATGCAGATAGTACAATAGCCTTTCCAGAACAAGGATGTGATTTTACGGACAGTGTAGCTACTATTCCATTGGTTGATTTTTCAATCTACCCCAATCCATTTGACTCATTTATTCAAATAGATATCAATAATAGCAGCTACACTTCGAGTCTGTCAGATATAAATGGCAAAATTATAATACAGCAAAAAAACAAAAGTCATCTCGCTACTGAAAATATTCTGCCTGGCATCTACCTTCTCCAGATAAGGACTCATAATAAAATCTACTCCAAGAAGGTCATTAAAATTTAATTTGAAAGACTTACTGCGGAATGTCAGTGTCATAACTAACAGCAATAAGGTCGCCTGTACCCAGACCTTCTCCTCCTAAACCAAATAGAACTCTATTGATCTTAGCAGTTCCCTTTACATGCAAAGGATTCATACTTGTCACCATGAATGAGCTGCTCAGATCTTGAGTAAGACCCTTCATATTGAGTTTCATATCTGCAGTATAAGAACCATCTGAGGCTTTCGCTACATTACTTATATCAATAGTCCCCGACGCAAACTTTTCAATATTAAAAAAGTCAGGTGCTTTTAAGTGCGCAGTTAAGTCAGCATTCTTTTCCCATATAGAAGATAAGTCCACTTGGATACTTGCTGTAAGACTCTCTACATCGCCCTTCTTCATATTGACCTTAGTAAAGTGCCAATTTTTAAAACTGCCCTCCGCAGAATACCTATCATTAGCAGCAGCAAAATTTATTTGACCACCTGTGTTAAAGGTGCCCATCTTAGATATCATATTCTCAGAGCTCATTGCCTTAGCGGCCGTCTCGCTGACAGAAGTCGTTTTCTGAGAGCAGGCCCACATGAGGAAAACTGAAACAAAAAGAAATAAATACTTTTTCATAGTTATAGGATTATATGTTTTCGATTAAATTAAACTTCATATAGAATTGCAAAATGTCCTTTGCTGGAGAAGGTCCATCTGGGCCTTTAACACTAAATTTTTCAAACAGTGGAATTTGGAACTGACAGCTCGCTTCTAACTTTGTAACCCCATCTTCTTGCACAGGTTCTATGACCGCCTCTGCTGTTACTGGAATCGTAATCCCCATCATGGTAAACTTACCATGTACTTTCAATTGCTGAATTTGTCCTGTCACTAATTTTCTATTAGCACCTTCTACTTTGACAAATTCAAAATACGCTTTAGGAAATAAGGCTCGCTTGAGCATTTTATTCTGCACGGAATCATCAAAGTCCTCTGCACCCATCGTCACATCAGCTATGTCTACACTGAACGATCCAGTTGCTTGTTCAAAAGAATAATTCTCATCTAGATTAATCGTCCCCTCCACAGCTGTTACCTCACCCGCATAACTATCTACAGGAGATAGAAAACTAAAAATAATGAGTGGATCACCACTTGCCCCATCTTCCTCTATTTTCCATTTGCGAGGCAAGGTAGTGCCTGCTCTAAAGCGCCTATTACTTTTACTAGAATTACTTGCATCGAGACCTAACCCCAATGCTTCCCAGGAACTGACTTGCATAGATTCAGGCACCACTACGAAAGCATCACCATTAATAGCAGTTTCTATATACCTCAAAATATCTTCCTCAATGAGTTGGCCGATCTGATTAAATCCATCCTCCCGCTGCGACCATGGAAAGGCTGGTATAAGAGGTTCCATCTTACGACTTACCGGCTTCACACAGTTATACTGAGAGAACAGCTCATAAGTAACTGATAGGTTATCCCACTCATCTAGGTAAGGATAGATATTAAAATAAAAGCTGCGTGCATACTTACTCTGCTCATCACTCTGCCTCAACTCATACTTTTGCATCCCACTTGCGATGGCCTCATGTGCTTCTTGTAAAAACAGAACAGGATCGAAATCATGAGGCTCCTGCCCTTCTAGAGCTGTTACCTTGATAGGTGCATAGATCTTGGCTTTCTGGTTTTGCCATACTAAGATGTCTTTCTTTAGGCTCGTATCATTAGAGCTATGAAACATCTTGGCAGTCCTCACAAAATTCTTTATCCTAGAGAGATTTTTATAACGGCCATAATATTTAGATCGACCTCTGGCATTTTGAAAATAGATAGCAGGTAAGGTGGTCAGTTCTGATGGCAAACCTTTAGCGTCATCCAAAAGTACAAATTCTAGACCTAGCTCATCGGCCAAGGCTTCTACACTTAGAATTTCATCAGGACTTATGAGCTGATGTTCTTTGGAGACAATTAGTATAAGTTGCTCAGTCTTATCACTAGCTTCTATAGGTGCAGATCCACACCAGATTAAGCTAAATATTACAGAATAAATAATCTTTGAAATCACGGCACAATTTTACCAATTTTTTGTTTGGGAACTAAGCCATATTCAGAACAGTTTTCGGTAATAATACAAAACTGAGGAGCTACGAATTAGCCTAGACTATGAGAACTGACTCAACGCATTATTTTCATGTATTTACCACCCTATAAAGTGATTTTTAATTACTTTAGTTTATAACTAAATGTGTCTTTAAAATTAAGTTGATACTCATATGAACAATTTCCTTTATTTATTGATCCTAGTTTCATTGTTTTCTTTCTCTTGTTCTGATCAAGATGTTCCTTCTGTTACTCCAGAAGTACTGATGGAAAATAGCTTTTCTATCACGATTGATGACAAAGAAGAAAGCTTGTCTTTCTCGTGCCCTGATTCTCCAGACTTATACTCTATGGAATTTCGACAAGAGGAGAATGATTTATATTTCCACTCACAAGGCTACCTGAAACTTCCACTAGAAAATAATCGAGTGATAAAGTATCTCATCATCATTTATCATGAAGAGGATCTAAGAAGCATGAGTGGCACAGAATTAAAGGAGTTTGTAAGTAACAATATGGAGTCAGTTTATTTTGATATAGAACTTGCCGATAATGAAACAATCTACAGAAACCAATTCTTCGGTCCTGCAGGTTTCAGCAACAGAACCTCAGTAGCAGAAAATGAAAGATTCAACCTAGACTTAGGTGAGCCCGTCAGTTTTGATTGTGCAGATGATTGGGATATGGTAGATATGACAATTTCTTATTCTGGGATCATCAAGACAGAGGATGCTGCACAAGAGATAGAAATCACAGCGGACTTTGACTTGCAGCTTTGGGGTTGGAGGTAGTCTCTACATTCATAATACCTAACTCATTCTTTTTGTGCTTATCGAAACATTCATAAGAACAAAAACGTTCAAAGTCTAATGACAATCAGATTCCGAAACTTTCTTGTTTTGCTAACTGCTGGGCTTATAGCCTTATCATTAGACCTTGCACCACCTAGCCCACCCGGTCCCATAGGCCCCTATCTTAATGGTATCTTTTCAGAAACGGCTCCGGGAGAAGTAGGTTCCTGGGGAGTAGAAGAAGCCTACCCTGAAATAAGTATTCCTTCTCCCCTACTCATGAAACCCTTCCCTGGTTCTTCTGATCTTATGGTACTCAGTAAGCTAGGTATCATCTATAGGGTCTCACTAGAAAATCAGACTACTTCCACGCTTTTAGATATAACAGATAGATCTTTCAAAAAAGGAGAAGCGGGCACCACGGGTATGGCGCTCCATCCAGAATTTGGTAATCCCTCCTCCCCTGACAAGCAGAGCATTTTTGTTTTCTATAGACATAAGCATCTACCTGATGAATGGTCAGAAAGAGGCTTCAATAGACTCTCAAAATTTGACTGGGATTCTACTACTGAAAGCTTTGATAGAGATACAGAAGAAATTCTCATTCAGCAATATGATACCTGCTCATGGCATAATGGTGGAGGACTACATTTTCAGCCTGATGGATTTTTATACCTAGCCTTAGGAGATGAGGGTTTTGAAGAAAACCAAAAACGATCTACGCAGACACTATCAGGTGGACTTTTTAGCGGTATCTTGAGAATAGATGTAGACAATGACCCTGCCCGCAGCCATCCTATCAGAAGACAACCTGTAGCCTTTAGCGAAGTGCCTAATAGCTGGCCAGATAAGGCCACTTATACACAAGGTTATTCTATACCCAATGATAATCCCTGGCTTTTTCCTGATGGCTCAGCGCTAGAAGAATTCTATGCGGTAGGGCTACGAAGTCCTTTTTCTACCTTTTATGACACTATAGCTCGGCAGATATGGACCTTGGACGTCGGCTCTGACAAACGTGAAGAAATCAACCAAGTCAACCGAGAAGACAATCTACAATGGCCCTATGTGGAAGGCACCTTAGAATCAGAACTGCATGAAAGGCCTGCACAGATAATCGGTAATGAAAAAAAGCCGATATATGAATACAAAAGATCAGTGGGCTCAGCTGCCATGGGTGGTGGCATCTACAGAGGTGCAAAATTTCCTAGCCTATTCGGCAAATATCTATTTGCAGATTTCACCCAAAACAAAGTAATGTCACTAGGATTTCTGGGCATGGCTGCACTAGACGAGCACCAGACACTTATACCAGATCTTGCAAGTGAAGGTATAGCATTGCCCGAAGAAGTAGGCATTACTGGCGTACACATAACAGCAGACGGGGAAGTACTGCTGATGATCTCCAATGCCCAAGACTGGGCAGGTCCTGGTAAGATTTTAAGATTAACTCAGAAGGTTGTTATCCCTGATCCTCCCACGCTACTTTCAGAAACAGGGATTTTTATCGATATGGAAAAACTGGAACCCCTACCAGAACTTATCCCCTACACTGTCAATGCTCCTCTCTGGTCAGACCGTGCAATCAAACAACGCTGGATGGCTATTCCTAATCAGGAAGGCCTCACACAACAAGAGCAACAGATAAAGTTTCAGAGCAGAGGTAACTGGACCTTTCCCGAAGGCACCGTTTTCATTAAGCACTTTGAACTACCTCTTACTACTGATAAAGAAGGTCCTTTTGCAAGATTAGAAACACGAATTTTTGTCATAGGCAAGGACCAAGAAGCGTATGGCCTAACTTATAAATGGAATGAGGCAGGTACTGACGCAGAGCTTTTGCGTATAGGAGACAGCCGTGACTTTGATATAATGGAGGGTGGAGAACTGGCTTTCACTCAGACCTGGGACTACCCTAGTAGAGATCAGTGCATCAGTTGCCACAATGCCAAAGCGGGTTCTGTGCTCGGGGTCAATACCCATCAGATGAACGCTGACTACTACTACAGAGACTTGGGCAAAGAGATGAATCAGATAGAATATCTCAGTGAGACTGGTATACTGAATCAGGAAGTTCCTGATGCCACACGTCTACATAAGTCTTATAACATAGAAGATGGAGAAGTAGATCTAGGGCTACGGATAAGATCATATCTAGATTCCAATTGTGCTTCTTGCCATAGACTCGGAGGTGTCTCTATGATCAGTATGGACTTCAGGTATGACCTGCCACTGAAGTTGCATAATTCTATCAATTTCCCCACTCTCAGCCAAGCTTCTGACCCCAGTCATATGATTATAGAACCAGGCAATCATGAGGAATCGGAGTTATGGGTGCGGGATGCGAGCAATTCTGAAAACAAGATGCCACCGCTCGCTAGAAATATGGTAGACAAGGTCTATGTAGATTCTCTAGCCAAGTGGATAGATGGGCTGAGTCTAGAAGATGGGATTAACGAAGAGTTTCTACTCTTTCCCAATCCCTCAGATGGCTTTGTTTATGCGAGATTTAGCGATAACTGGGAACAACCCATCAAGATCACAATCTACTCTACCAGTGGTAAACTGATGTATGATGCAATAAGTGAATCCACAACTGCCTATATAGAGGTAGCTGATTTTGGTGTAGGTACTTATATATTAAGGGCAACGAATAGAGAATTGAAGTTGGTCAGGAAATTTGTGGTTCAATAAGCCAAACTAAGAGAAAGGCCCTTACTCCACTCAATAAAATAGTCCAATTACACTAGCTAAAACAAGAATTTCTGTTTCTTTGCAGCATTAATCAGAATTAGTATGTCAGAAGGAGAAAATATTAACTGGGGAAAAAAAGGTTCTTGCCTATCTATGTTCCTTTTTATGCTTGTAATGTTTGTAGTAATGCTCATCTACATCTATAACCATGCTGGCAATCAGGTGGGATAGACTGTGAGATAAGTTCTCAATTATTATAATATTCTATACTTTTCATGTCTGTTTCATGATACAAAGGCAAACAAAAATCAAAGCCGGTGGTATTTCTTAACGGTTCCCTGTTTAGAAATTCCTAAACAAGCGCAAACTCCCCTCAGGCCCAAACATGCCATTGTTCTTAACTGAATCTCAAATCCATTTCTTCTAAATGCCAAAGGCCATCCAGCCTCCCTCTATCGCTCTAAATGCCAAAATATCTGGCTTGCAAAGCTGTGTGCTACCTATATAAGATCTATTAATATTTATTCATGCTTATATACCGTCCCACTTTTCATGACAAATGGTATATCCAGAGTCGCTTCTATATCTTCTAGCGGATTAGTATTCAGCCCAATGAGGTCTGCAGTCTTCCCTTTCTTTAGAGTACCAAGCTCATCAGAAATCTTCATTAGGTCAGCGGCATTGACCGTGGCAGCTTGTAGTGCTTCGTAATTAGACATCCCGACTTCTGTCATATAGATAAACTCTTTAGCATTATCTCCATGTGGCGAAACGCCTGAATCCGTACCGAAAGCGATCTTGACCCCACGCTTGTAAGCCTTCTCAAAAGTCGCCTGGATAAGTGGTCCCATCTCTAAGACCTTCGGCACTATGATCTTAGGATAATAGCCTGGCACTTTGGCTTTAGATGCCGTATACTTTCCTGCCGAAATAGTAGGGACTAGATAAGTACCTCTCTCCTTCATCAAATCCATAATTTCTTCTGTCATCATAGTACCATGTTCTATACTATGTATGCCACCGAGGACCGCTCGCTTCATCCCTTCTGCGCCATGCGCATGGGCTGCCGTGACATAGCCTAAGTCTGCGGCAGCCTCTACCACTGCTTCTATTTCATTTATTGTAAACTGTGGGCCTTTGCCATCCTTAGCGACACTGAGTACACCTCCTGTGGCTGTTATCTTGATGCAATCTGCTCCATTCTTGTAGCGCTGGCGGACGGCCTTGCGCGCTTCTTCTGGCGTATTGATGACTCCTTCTTTGGGGCCTGGATCTCCTGTAAGATCATCTTTCATACCATTAGTAGGATCGGCATGACCGCCCGTCGTCGCTATAGATTTCTCTGCCGTGAATATTCTAGGGCCCACTACCTCTCCTTGATTGATGGCATTTCTAAGCGCAACATTAACTCCCGTACCACCTAGGTCTCTGACCGTTGTAAAACCAGCCATTAGCGTTCGGCGGCAATATTTCAAGGCACCCAGCGCAACCTCTTCCTTATTCTTACTAAAGCGATCTAGATATCTTCTGGGACTCAATTCACTTTCTATGTGGACATGCATATCCATTAGACCCGGCATGACAAATTTATTCTTAAGGTCTACGACAGTTGCAGTGTCAGGCGCTTCAGCATAGCCGCGCTTGATTTCAGTAATTTTTGTGCCTTCTATGACTACTGTCATTTCTTTTTGGACCTTGTCGTTTTCCATGGTGAGGAGTTGGCCGCAATGGAGATACTGAACTTGTGAGTGACAAGTCACAGTCAATAACATCATAAGTAAAAGGGAAAAATTCTTCATTTTCAATCTATTATGTCACCAAAATAACAAAACTATCGGAGCTAGAATTTGTATTATAGCAGCAATAATAAAATCATGGACTACAAAAACTATTTCGACAAGGGTATCTCTTATGACACCTACAGAAACAATTTCCAAAAAGAAATGCAGGCTAGCCCTCCTTCGGCTTATGCACAATACCTCCCGCAAAACTGGCAAAGACAGGCGAGACTGGACAGGAAACTAAAACTGAGTGAAGAGCTATCAGCAGTAGTGTCTATGCTCCAAGCTCCACAACACTGGCTAGTTATATCAGAGCACTGGTGCGGAGATGCCTCCCAGATTAATCCCATTATTGCCAAAGCAGCCGAGACTAATCCTAGTATGATAAATCTGAAATTCGTCTACAGAGACGAGCATCCTGCCCTGATGGATGCCCATCTTACAGATGGACGCAGCCGCTCTATTCCGATCTTGCTTCTGTTAGATGAAAATTTCCATTTATTAGCCAGCTATGGCCCGCGTCCTGCTGAAGCGCAAAAACTAGTTAAGAGCATTCTAGCTGAGAGTGGCGACTACAATATTCCACTCCATACCTGGTATGCTAAGGACAAGCAAAAAAGCCTACAGATAGAACTAGCGGGCATACTACAATCTTAGAAATTACCCTACTTTATTCATGCTGGCCATAGCGAAGTGAAGACAGGTATCTCCGTTCTCATAAGTAGAAAACAATATTCAAATTTTCCTTTTCTTAGTGCTAGAATTATGTCCAAGGCAAAAACGCAATTAGCTAGCAATCTCTACCTCAAACGTATAACAGGAAAACTACTAGACCAGTTTTTGGAGAAAGGTTGGTATCGAATGGGTGCAAGTATTTTTACCTCTCATTTTATTTTGTATGAAACCATACTCTATTCCTCTATATGGTTGCGGGTAAGACTTCAGGATTATGTTTTTTCAAAAAGTCTCAGAAAACTGAACAAGAAAAATAGCAAGCTATTTTCCCATACTTTTAGCCCATTTGAGCACTCAGAAAAACTGGATGATTTATACAGGGCATATAAAAAAAACTTCAAAGGCTCTATCCCTCCAACCCTTTCAGAGTACATGACCCATAGTCTGGATTCAGATGTATATGACACCAGAATCATAAAAGTATATCATGACAGCAGACTCATTGCGGCTAGCCTCTTCGATGTCGGTGAGAAATCTATCAGTAGTATTTTTGGGTTCTACCATCCTGAGTATACTGACTATAGTTTAGGACTATATACTATGGTGCTGGAGCTAGAGTATTGCATGAGTAATAAGATGGACTTTTATTATGTGGGCTACTTTGTTCCTGGCAATTCCAGATTCGACTACAAGTTAAGACTGGGAGATATGGAATACCTAGAACTAAAATCTGATGAGTGGAGACCTATAGGTAATTTCGATTATTCAAAACTACCCACAACTCTTGCTGAAAATAAACTCACAGCTCTTCAGGCAAATCTTACTACCCCCACCTCTCTTTACAAAAACGCTTTCATAGATGTACATATAATAGAGTACTTCCCAATGAAATATATAGAAGCTCCTTATATACTGATATTAGATGAGATAGATTATGGCCTCAAAGATTATCAATTCTATGTCTGTTACTTTGATGTGAAAACAGAACATTACAGATTAGACCTATGTGACCTGCTATCTAGAAATTTCTCTAATTATAATCCTGAGTGGTTGGATGGCTTAGATGAGACTACTTACAAACATCAGTTGGTGACTAGCAAGACAATCAAAATCTGTAAGACAACAAAACCGATAGAGAGGTGGCTGGAATCCATTCATCTCGGCCAATGAAAAATTAACAAGGATTAGTTTGGGCGAATGTCGAATCGAACATATTATTCTTAGATAATAGTCGCATATATGTTGCCCTACTTATAAATAGCTACCCTCGCAGCTCTGCAAGTAAAAATTACAACAACCTTCTGTATGCTAAAACAAGATGAACTAGTGACCATGAAATCACAAAAACGATAAGTAATTTCTCTTGACTAATACAACTTAAGAGCACATAAACGACAAGAAAAAAAACAATAAATACATCCTTTTCTCAACGTCGGCATTCTTATTGGTTTTCCAATAGAATCAAATTTATAAACAACCAAATTAATCTCAAAATGGCGAAACAATCTATCCCAATCACTATTATAAACTACAGTATAGATGTTGCTTAAACTATCTACTACAATACTTCCAATTTCGTATTTTTTATTTGGAGAAACTAGTATGCCATTCCTTCCAAATGATTTATCAAACTCCTGAGCAAGAAAGCTATAGATTTACTTTTCGTAAAGCTCCTTCTTAAGCCTCAGGTATTCTTGCCATTGCTGTTTAGAATAAGCAGGTTGCCAATTATATTCTAAGCCTTTCAGACTGTCGTTTCTAAACCAAACTCTCAGATAATGTGGAGCAGGTCTTTGAGTATGTAGGCCTGCATCATTCAAATAAATACCACGCATTCCTTGTTGGTTATAGGGAAAGGCTGCTGCTTCATTCAATTTCAAATCATGCAAGGAAAGTGCATTTCTAAATGCATCAAGAGTTGTGGAACTAGAAAGGGAAATTTCTTCCAGACTCAGTTCTTCTGTGAAAACTTCGAAATCAATCAGGTACAAAGAAACTGTATCTCCGGCTAGTCTATATTGTAGGCCATTATTGTCTTTAAAATTAATGCAATCAAAATAAATTTGTCCTTGTTTATACTTTATTGAAGTAGATGAACAAGAGTCTGAAATGTAATATGTAGATTCTTGTTTATCAAACTCATTTTTACTTATGTTTAAAGGCATATTAAGTAGTTCTGCTTTTTCTAAGCTTATTACGGGAGTAGTTTTTCTTAAAGGCAATGAAGTATCCTTTTTTGAAAGATTACAACTTGTTATTAAAGCTAGGATTGCAAAGACATATCGCATTCTAACAGGATGGATTTAAATAAGTAATAAAAGCACTTGCACATTGACTTAATATTTGTAGTTGAAGAATTGGTCTATTCTCACCTATAACAGAAGGCCATCTCCAGTGATCCCTTGGAGTTGAAGAATTATCAGTTTGTCCATTGGCAGACGGTCCAGTATCCATAACATATCCTCCCCATTGAAAATCTATTACCATCCCAACATTACAACCTTGAAATTCAACATTATCATCAGGATTTATTACATATGCACCTTTACTAATATCTTTAAAGTAGTCTCTCCAATCTATTGGTTCATAAGATCTAGTTTCACAAAAGAAAAGATTAACACAATGCATCACAAGAGCCACTTTATTAAATAATGCTTGAGAAGTCAAGTTGTCGGGATCATCTTTACCTGGATAATAAATTTTTAATATGCCTCCATCATCCAGACCAAAAATATACCCTTCAATTAATTTAACAGAAACGATTTTAGTTGAATATTTAGATTCAAGTAAATATTTAGCTGCTTCATTATCGAATAAAGTCTGATCAAAACAGTTCTCTTCAAGAAATTTTATAATATCTGATTCTTCTTTTTTAGATAAAAATAAGTTTTTACACTTTTTCTTAAAGGCATCTAACGATACAACACAATCAATTTCCTTTGTATTTGTACAAAATAGAGTAGTACTAGTTGTTTCTTCAAACAAGGCAGGATGATTTTTAAGAAAAGTAGCCCACTTAATCAAGTCATCGTCATGCCGAATACCACCTAGGCATTTTTCAATATAATTTTCCCATACAGAACACAATTTTTCGTCACCAGTTTCAGGAAGATTGCAATCTATATCTTCGGGATGCTCCCCAGAATGACACTGCTGGAGAAATGCCATTTCTTCTACAGGCAGAGCGCCATTACCTCCACCTCCTAGTCCATTTGCAATCAGTCTCTTTATGTAGGCGGGTACTTCATAGCGAGAAGAAGATTGGTCTCCCCACTGGCTGAGTTCATTCCATAGACCGCTTCCTGGGTGATTATTAGGATCTCCATGCGTATCCCAAAACTTTCTCCAGTCTTGCCAGAATTTTTTCCATTTCACCCAATCC
>CALLAE010000109.1 GCA_938002665.1 uncultured Saprospiraceae bacterium
AAGAGGGCGCTCATCTCCTTCTGTGTCTTAAAGTAGAAGTCAGAGCTTGGGAATTTGAATCGGCGTTCGTCATCTAGATTAGAGCCAGTGTTGACACAGAGTAAAATATCATGCATCGGCGCATCCTCTTCCTCTAGATAATGTGCATCATTAGTAGCGATGAGTTTGACGTTGTGCTTTTTTGCAAAGCCTATTAGTATCTGATTAATATCTTCCTGCGAGTACTTGGAGAATTTTTTCTGCCCATGCTCGTCGTAGATATCTATTTTCTCTAGCCCTCTGTGTCGTTGTAATTCTATGTAGTAATCTTCACCAAAAAGATCTAGCCACCATTTTAGTGCTTTCTCTGCTTCCTCTAGTCGGTCCTGGGCGATAAGCGCAGGGATCTCAGCTCCTAGGCAGCAGCTGCTAGCGATGAGGCCTTTGTGGTATTTGAGGATAAGTTCTTTGTCTACCCGTGGGTAGCCTTGGTAGGTACCTTCTGTAAAGCCGAGCGAGCAGAGCTTCATGATATTCTTGTAGCCTTCTTCGTCCTTGGCGAGTAGGAGCTGGTGGTATCTTCGATCTCTTTCTCCTTTGGTTCGGCTAAAGGATTTGATGTGTCTGTCTTCGACGAGATAAAATTCGCAGCCCAGAATGGCTTTGATGCCACGCTTCTTTGCTTCTGCTGCAAACTTAAAGGCACCGAACATATTTCCGTGGTCAGTGAGCGCGACAGCCTTTTGACCATCAGCCTTAGCCTTTTCCATCATCTTACCTATATCATTAGCACCATCTAGAAGGGAGTACTGGGTATGGCAATGAAGGTGGCAAAATTCAGACATAGCTGTTACTTAGGTTCTTAAAATATCAGGACGCTAAAGATATTAAGAATAGGCTTTATGTGATATTATGTGGATAGGTAGTTACTAACATGAATGAGTGGTCCCGCCTAAGCGGGATGAAAGCAAGTAAACCTTGCTTTCAAGTGAGTGAACCTCATCATCAGATGAGGATGGGAAGGCAATGTTCTCGCACTAGCGAGATGAAAGCAAGTAAACCTTGCTTTCAATTGCTGAACCTCAGTGGCTATCGAGGATGGCAAGTAATTAGACCTAAGTTCTCTTTCACTTTTCCGCTTTTTTCATTGATAAAAAAGCTCGCAAAAAATCTAGATGTTTAAAGGAATTTTTACTTCACTTCATTACGTAAAACCATAGAACTTATTTTGCTCCCAGCTCTACATGCCAATCGCTCATAAGTTCTATATATTCTGGTAAACATCACATTCAGCTCCGTACGACTAATTTCTTATCAAAGAATGATAGCACATCATATGGCGGTAGCGGGCAGCTTGACGCAGAGCCTGACGACCAGAAGTGGGAGCGGGGGCGGCAAAGAGTTTGGCCTTTGGTCGTCTTGATTTTTGTTTACTTTTCATCTAAGGAAAAGTAAAAAAACAGTGATCAAAAGAAATAGGCATGAAAAGAACTGTCGAAAACTGACCCAACATCAAGAAAAAAAGAAATTTCAAAAAAAATACTGCCGTTCAGCAGCGCTTTGGAATGTTACCGCATAGTAACTATGACAGCGGCCGTTATTTACTTTATATTGAAATACAACAAGTCATGAAAAATACATACTTATACTTCCTAGCCTTTTTACTCACCTTTTCAGCCTGTAGAAAGGAGGAAGTGATCCAGGATGAGCCTATAATAGAAGAAGAAATGCCCACAGAGGTAGAAGGCCTTTTTGTAAGCGGCCAGATAACTGATAATGATAATGTAATGGTAGCAGGTGCTGTAGTGCGGTTTTACCAAGGTGGTGAGCAGGTAGGAGAAAGTGTTACTGACGCAGAAGGCTTCTATGATTCTGCCGATATTCCTCTCGTAGATGGAGAAGAGGTAACACTTGCCATAGAAGAAGAAACTTACACCGCTAAGTATAAGAGGCTAGACCCTAAAGAAGAAGGTACGCGAGAAGTAGATTTACGGCTAATTAATAAGGACAATGCTTTTCTGGGGCATGACGACGTGCTCAAAAATCCCGGAGACACTTCTTTAGTAAAAGTATTTGGGACCTTTACAGAAAAAAATGGTTTTCCTATAGATAATGCTCATGTCATAGTGGCTTGGGAGTTTGAGGTCACTTCAAGTGGGAGTTTGCAAGTTGAAGGTGTCTACGATCTTACTGATGAAAATGGCTACGTAGAGTTTTTAGTACCAGTTGGAGAAGAAGTCTTTTTTCTTGCACTGCCTTCTTTAGAGACTTCCTTGGAGATTGGTAGTTGTGCAATTTTCATCTCAGAAGAGGAAGTAAATGTTTTAAGCTGGGGTCTTTACTGGGACAACATAGGTATCATCACTACTGAACATGAGTTGTTAGAAAAAGAGAATCTTGATTTTGATGGAACTCAATATATATTTTCCGGAGAATTCCAAAACTGTGATGGTAGTCCTGTAAGTGCTGGCGAAGCTGTACTTTCTATAAGCTATCCAGTAGGTCAAGATACAATTACAAAAACATTCAGAACAAAAGATTTCGGACCTAATGGTGAATATTCCTTTGAAACTAATCTTTGTGAGTATGGAGGGGAATTAGATGTAAACCTCAAGCTGACAAATCAGGACACTTTCGGAACTGAGCTTCTTTTAGAAAATACGCCAGTAGGAGGAATGCAATTCGATACACAGCAGGCCTGTGACGATTTTAGACTAGAATTGCTTCCTTGCCTTCTTAATATTAACATAGGCTCAGACCATAGCTTCGCCCTCAACTTTGAAAGAATCGCTAATCCACATCCGAGTTTTGCTCTAGCTCAAGTACACGACGGTATAATTGGCTTCAACATCTTTAGAATGTCAGATATTACTTTAGGCATCAATCCTATAGAGGAATTACATATTGGCTGGTTTGGAAATGATCCATTTAGTTTTGCCTCTTATAGTACCCTTACTGCAGATGTCACAAAATTTTCTGATGGAGAAATCATAGGCACAATCTCAGGGAATGCGGAGACAGCTGAGTTAGGGACTCAAGAAATAACTGGAGATTTTATAGTTAGATACGAGTAAGTCATCAAGGAGATACAACATATCATCGCCAAGTGCAAAAAGAATGATAAAGCAGCACAGAAGTTGCTTTATCATTCTTCAAAAAAGAGGCTTATGTCTATTATATATCGCTACACTAGGGATATAAAAATGTCAGAAGACTTACTGCAAGATAGCTATATCAAAATCTTCCGAAATCTGAATCAGTTTGATGCATCTAAAGGCCACTTCGAATCTTGGAGTTCAAAAATTGCAGTCAATACAGCCTTGCAATATCTGAGAAAGAAGAAAGATCTGCTGATGGAGCAAATTCCTGAATCCATTTTCGATTTCGAATCCAATATAGATGACCAACTTACTGTGTCAGAACTAAAAGAAACGATAGACAAACTGCCAGAGGTGCACAGAGTTATCTTGAACATGTATTACTACGAAAATTACAACCATAAAGAGATTTCTGAAATATTAGGCATCCAACAATCTACCTCTAGATCACAATTAGCGAGAGCCAGAATGCTGCTCCGCTCAAAGTGGACCAATCTAAATACGACAGGACTATGAACAAAAAGGAAGAAAACATAAAGAAAGCATTAGACTTAGAGCTTCCAGAGTGGAACGATAATATGGTGTGGGATAAGATAGAAGACGAACTACATCCTAAGAGAGACAGAAAATCTCTCTTATGGTTTTTCATAGGAAGTTTTATCTGCCTAACAGTCCTCGGAGCAATTCTATTTTCAAAGTCTGACAAAACAACTGACGCAAAGCAGCTTTCATCAAATAACAATGCAATAGTCGACAGAGCACAGGCAGCATTAGAAAATATGTCTGAAAATCAACTAGTCAATCAAGCACTAACAAAAACTGTATCGCAAGAGCTAAAAACACAAGCTACAACTCCTTCAGAACAAGTTCAGGTGCAAGATGCACCAGTTGCCTCCACACTTAGTAAAAAACCATTATCAATAAAACCTCAACAATCTATTACAACTAATAGCACTACAACAAAATCTGCAACTACCATTCTGCCACAGAAAAACGAAACCAATAGAAACAATGATCTTCCTAATGCGCTCAACGTTAATAAAATATCTACTGCTCCACGGCTAGTCCCAGAAGAAACAGTCAGGAACCTCATGACATTCCTCGACCCTCTTGCTTCCAAGACTTTATCTCTGAGCAGTTTGCAAAAGTCGGATGACACAGCAAATCTGATACTCGAATATGATATGAATTTAGCAACTGCCATTCAGCCAGTTGTAGAGCCTATAGGCAGTCTTTATCAGGTTCAATTTAGATCAGGCCTCTACTATACCTTCAGGGTCCTATCTGAATCTGGCGCTGGAGCATGGTTAGAACAAAAGAATGAGGTAGATACACCTTTGGAGTCTTTTGATTTGTCCTTAAGTCTAAGAAGAGAATTATCTAAGAACTTCTCTATTACAGCTGGCATAGGATACAATCAAACTGTAGAACTACTGACTTCCAGAGATACGTCTATTACCACAAGACTTATCACTAAAGACACTGCTGTCATTATTACTCATAACCTAGGTGACCAGTATCTGGCTGGAGAACTGACAGAAAAAACCACTCAGACAAGCACGTCCAAGACACCTAACCGTCTAAGGGCTGTCACTCTACCTATCAACTTGAATTACAGCATGCAAAAGGGCAATTGGGGATTAGAACTCAGTGGCGGTGCGGATATAAATCTGAGCTCCTGGTTTGAAGGAAAAATTCTGGATTACGACCAGACAGTAATTCTCTTTACCTCTGAAGATCAAGACTATTTTAATTTTAGCACGGTCATAGCTAATATAAATTTGGAAGCAGCAATCAGCTATGCGACTAATGAAAGGCTGAGTTTCACCTTAGGTACAAAGTTTAAACATGGGCTGCATGACTACTTAACCTCTCAGGCTCACAGTATGAAGTATAATCTCATGGGTCTCAACTTCAGCACCATGTATCGATTATAAAACTACCTTTTTACAAACAACTGGACAGGACCATTATTATTTGCAACTACTAATCCATAACCATCAGGCCTATTACAGATACTTATCTGCTTGGCATTATACTTAAGATTGAGTCCAGTCCTAGTAAGGTCTGTTTCTGCAACGAAGTCTCCTTGTCCATTCCCATATAGAATAGTGCCACTATTTGCATCATAGCTAGGTGTTTCTGGTTCAGTGTTTACGATCTTGCCAGCCAAGATTATGTCTAGGTGACCATCCCTATTAAGATCTAGAATCTTGGAATCAAGAATAGGTCCTAACTGTGCTTTAAGCGGCAATTCCTTTACTTGATATCCACTAGAATTACTTAACAGTGCAACTGACTTAAAATAGGTGGCTTGTAGCGTTTTGGCTTTATTGATTTTATCTTCTCCTAATATTTCAAAAATACTTGCAGAGGCAAAAGCATCATAAGTTTTAAACTTAGAATTGAGCACCGGCATTTGTTCTGAAGAACATTCCTTACCTCTTACAGGCACTTCCTTGCCTGCATAATTCTTCGTCAAAACTATATCCTGACTACCATTACCATCAAAATCATCATATCTCAACTTCAAAGGATTTTTGGGACTGCTATGAAACTTATTATTTATTCCAAGATTACCTAACACAAAGTCTTGCCTTCCATCCCTGTTTATATCAGCAGCCGATACGGAAAACCACCATCCTTCTAAATCATCAATTTCAGCAATATTCGCTTTCTTAAAATCTCCTTTTTGGTTGTTATACAAAATGCGAGGAGCGCTCCATTCTCCAGTTAAAACCAGATCGGCATAACCGTCCTGATTGATATCAGCTGACACTGCATCTGTCACCATATTAGGGGTAGTCTCCTTTAAAGAAGTTGTTCTTTTCTCAACGAATTTCCCATTCTTATTCTCCAGAAGGTAAGACTCTGCCTTGTCTGGATATTTTCCTGGAACATTTCGTCCACCCACAAATAAATCCATGTCACCATCATTATCAAAATCCAATGGTGCTACAGCTTTAGTGCTACTAGAAATCTGAGGCAAGGCAGCAATATTTCTTTTAAAATTAGCCTTCCCTTGATTGTAATAAATTCTATCCATAAGCAGCACCTCACTTTCTAGCTCTCCTCCTGCACCAGATGCCACATACAAATCTAAGAGGCCATCCTGGTTGGCGTCAAAAAAAACGGCACCTAGATCTTCAAAATTTTTATCACTTTCAAAAGTCTCTGCCGACACTTCTACAAATCCTGTTGCCTTCATCAACATGAGTCTTCCTCTCTGACCTTTACTCCCTCCCATAAAGAAATCCTCTAATCCATCTCCATCCACGTCACCTGTACAAAGGGCTGGACCCAAAGAGGACATCTTCTGAGGCAACAAAATTTCTTTCTCGAAATCATTGAAATAATCCTCTTTATGCTCTAATTGGTTTCTCTGTAACACAGCTGAGGCATCCATAAAAGCAGGCAAGACTTTGCTCTTCTCAGTTTGCATTACTTGCTGTGACTCATAAGCCAGCTCTACCGTACTATTATGCATTACTCTATCTAACTTAGTTGTCGTTCCATCTCTCCAGTATACCAGTACAGAATCCACTTTCCCTGCTCCTAGTCCTGTATGTATAATAGGCTCCATTGCCGAAAGATAACCCCTAGTGAATGAGTTGTCTTTTCTGATTAGCTGACCTTCTGAATAGATCTCAACTTTAGCTTGCTTATGTTGTATCCCATTTTTAGAACTCAGCTTTAGTCTTAGGTAATTATTACTAGCGGCTTTATTTTCTAGTAGGTCTGCTGTAGAATTAAAATTATTAATGACTAAGTCCAGATCACCGTCGTTGTCCAGATCACCATAAGCCACGCCATTAGAAAATGACTTTCCTAAGCTGCTCATAGTGGAGCTAGCAACTTCATACTCTCCTTTGCCAGTATTAGCAAAAACCGCATTAGGTACAGGCTCAGAATTATACAGTTTCAGATTCTCTAGGTCGATTTGGTCAGTATACTTACTACCCATTTCCTGACGCATCTTTTCTATTTTTCTACGTGCATCTTGATTCTTAGTATCTCTGAAATAACCGTTACTTATATACAAGTCAGAATAACCACTGTTATTCATATCCAGTAGCAAGGGTGCCCAACTCCACTCAGTAAGACTGACATCTAGGCCATTGGCTATTTCATTAAAATAGCCCCCTCCTACTCCTAGCTGAAAAGAATTAAACATATACTGTCTTGGGAATTTATAGAACTCAGAAAGCACCATAAACCTTTTTACATCCATGGACTCCATCAATGTTTTGTTCCTGTAATGGTCTTTCGGGGTCATATCTACCACCACTAAATCTAACAAGCCATCGTTATTGTAATCTGCTGCATCACTACCCATAGAGTAATAAGAGGTATGATTAAGAACTTTATTGTTCTGAACGAACGTACCATTACCATTATTAATAAAATAATAATCCGGCACCCAGTAATCATTAGCGACATAGACATCTAGAAATCCATCATCGTTATAGTCAGCCACTGATAAGCCTAGACCATAAGATAGATTACTTACGCCAGCCTGAACAGAAACATCCGTAAACTTACCACCTTCGTTTCGGAACAACTGAATCTTAGATTTCTGGACAATTTTTGCTTGATCCTTATTAAGCAACTCTAGTCTATTACCTTTTCTTAAGTCATTGTATCCTTCAGACTTAATGTGCTTATTTATCTCAAAGGAATTCCCATGATTATTAAGCCACAAATCCAAGTCTCCATCATTGTCATAATCAAAAAATTCTGCTTGGACAGAATTACTAACACTGGCAAGACCATACTTGCTAGCCTCATCTGTAAACGTAAAATCACCATTATTAATCAATAGTTGATTAGCCAACTTAGGGTCATTTTGTGAAGGGCCTGAATTAGAAACATACAAGTCTATATAACCATCTCGATTAATATCTACAGTAGTGACACCAAAGGACCACTTCTCTTGCTTAGGCAAAGCAGTGCTGGATCTCTCTTCAAACACTAAGCCACCATTGTTCCTATATATCGCATTGGGGGCATCATTTCCACAAAAGAAAATATCCGATAAGCCATCATTATCAAAATCCGCAATGGCTACCCCTGCCCCATTGTACATATAATCATAATCAGTAACATTTCTTGTTGCTGTTTCCGTCACAAAATTCTTGAATCCTATTCCAGATTTTTGAGATGAAACTTTTGAGTAGTTGATGTCACTAGTGGCACGAGCAGAAGTAACTTTCTCTATTTTGGCTGAGCTGTCATTCGGCTCTGAAGAACAAGAAATCAGACCAATAAAAACGATAAATAGGATTGCGTATTTCATATTTGAGATGTAGCAACTAAAGGTAGAAAATATCTGAAAAATGTAAGAATTATAGGATATTGGACACTGGCACTTCCACTTCTCCAAAGTCTATCATAGCATTGAATAACCTGACATGCTTATACTTACTTAGATCCAGCACCGAAAGAGGTGCCTCAATAATAACTTCTTCATCTATAAGCAGCTGTCGCTTTGTCCCTTTTAGCAGGGGAGTTTTAGGTGTATACCATTTTCCATCCTGCTCTAGTGCAACGTTACAGTAATAGCTATCGGTGATCATATTCTCCTTGATAATTAAGATATCATCAGCGCTACCTTTTCTACTATATAAACTATCTAATCGCCATCTGTTCAGATACTTATAAGCATAGTCCACTTTAGAGGTATAGATACATTTTAAGCTATGGATATCCTTGAGCTGATAAGGAACAAACTCATATTTCAGAAAGCTATCATTATATATGAGCCTCAACTTAAAGAGTATGTCTGGCAGGCGCACTATATCTGCTATAATGGGCGCAAAATCAATAGTCTTAGTCGACCCCAAATGTTCCTTAAGAGATCTCGCAATCCTTTCTTGATGGTAAGCCAGATTGTGTATTCTATTATCTTTTACCTTGATAGATTCTAAAAGAAAGGGGAAATGTGCAGCGCTGGTCATAGCTAGAGTGGCAAGTAGATTTTATCTATCATTTCTTGGTATTCTTGCTCTACTTCACTCTGGAAAGTAATACCTCCCCCACTGCGGTACCACAACTGATCATCAGTATTTTCTATGTACCTTATCATTACAAAAGAATCAAACTTCTGTCCATCATACAGCCCACAGATACCTGTGTAATATCCCCGCTTTTGGGACTCAGTCTCGGATATAATTTCTACAGTCTTTTTCTTAGGAGCACCGCTGATGCTACCGGCTGGTAACATAGAGAAAATAATATCTCCTAGTAGCTCATGATAATTTTCTGGCAGCTTACCCACTATCTCAGAACTGACTTGGTAGAGGTCTTTGTTATTACTTGTTATGAGATCTAAATAACGAAACTTGCTCACCGTAACTTCCTTAGCATAGATACTGAGATCGTTTCTGATAAGATCTACTATCGTATAATGTTCTGCTTTTTCTTTTTCGTTATTAAGTAAGACGTTTTTAGCATCTGGCAGACTGGCATCTATTGTACCCTTCATGGGATAAGAGGCAATATGCTGATCTTGGATAATGACAAAAGTTTCTGGAGAGAAAACAACAAAGTTATCTTCCATTAATATTTTGTACTTCGCCTTGGTCACTGAAAAAATATCTAAGAGAGAGAGCTCAGTAGATATGGCATGTTTGCCAGTCAGATTGAGCAAAAAACTATTCCCATAATTTATTTCATGGAGGACTCTATCGAACTGATGGTAATATTCCCGAAAAGACATCGGTGCCACCTTTAGTGCTGCTGGAGCAGAGGCCTCTCTATACAAGGCATGATTAGTAGCACCATTTATATCATAGAGAATACCTTCACCTAACTGATCCAATTGCTGAACCTTTATTTTTTCAGCTTCAAAATCCGTTATAAGCAGAAAGGGTATGCGGCCCTTTCCTAAAGAATTTATAAGAGATATTGCTTGGTCTGACTTCATTACTACTTACTAAGGCTAAAACTAGCCATCCCACCTAAGAGTTCATAACAAAGCAGAAATGATGATCAGGGAATTTATTTCTTCTTGCCCTTTGATATTTCTGTTTCGATATCTATCTCTATGCTTTCGGTATTTTTCCCTTTTTTCATTACTGATTCCCAACTCTTGTGTGGGTAGGGATCTATTCTTTCCTTTAGAATAACCGTCTTAGTCTCAGTCTTTCCATTCCTTAAGAAGGTCAGTTCCACCTTCTCTTTAGGCTCGTATTCAGAGATTTTATTGACGAGATCGAGCACTTCTTTTGTCTGGACACCATCTACTTGTGTAATTATATCTCCTTTTATAAGGCCTGCGAGTGCAGCAGATGACTCAGCAATTACTTGAGAGACCATCACCCCACTAGGATGTGCTTCTATGTTGACACCTAGCTGAGCTCTTTTAGGGGTAGCCTTGGAATCAGTTTCGCCTCCTCTAGCGGTAACTTTGATTTCCTTCATTCCGTTACCCTTAATGACCTCCTCTATGTCAATGCCTTCTTTTTCAAGGATATCTTTTACGTCCTGTGGCAACTCGTCTCCTTCAAATTCAAAATCCATCACCTTTTCATCTCCTGCGCCTTTGCGCTTCACTTTGATTCTACTTTTTTTTGTGCCGTCCATTTCTGCAGATATATCTACCCCTTCCTTTTCCATCAGCTCTTTCATTTCGGCTGGCATCTCACCTTCTCTATCCCACTTCATAATCTTGACCTGACCATTTTCATCCTCAGTCTGTATCTCATAGGCCTCCTTCTTGACCATCATCATTTTTTTACCTGTGACATTTATCTCCTTACCATCGTCAGTAACCCATATTTGCTCTTCATCACCTTCCTTTTCCATTTGCTTTAGATAAGCTTCTGCCTCAGCTCCGGTCTTCACTACTTTCTTCTCAGTCACCTTACCATCAGCGTCCACTTCTTTCTCGATGATGACTACCTTGTGTTCTTTGGCTTTTTCTTGTGCTGAGATTTCATTTATACTGAGCGCAAAAAAGAAAGCTAGAATGGCGATTGAAATTAATTTATTGAGCATCTTATACTATTTTAGATTTCAAAGTTATGGAGACACTAGTATTAATCTCTTAATTTATTCTTAAAAAAGAGACGTACTATAGTCAATAAATTATTAGAACCACCGTTAAATACAACATGTCTAGAAATTTCATCACCCTACTATTACTTCTTTGCTGCTTTATTGCTTGCAAAGAATCCAATTATGTCATAACCAAGGATGACCAAGGTCGTGTACAAGAAAAGTATAAGGTCAATAAAGATTCTCTAAAGCATGGAGAATACACCTCTTATATTAATGGTACACTTATAGAGAATTCTCAATATGTCAATGGCGTCCTTCAAGGCCCTCGAAAAATGTATCACACCAATGGGTCTATTGAAATAGAAGAAAACTATGTAGATGGAAAGCTAGATGGCACCTACAAAGCGTATTATTATGATGGGGTCTTGAGCCAAAAAGCCACTTATGTCATGGGAAAAATGCAAGGAATTCTAGAAACCTATTATAAAGATGGACAACTGAAAGAGCAGGTGACAATGGTGGCTAATAATGAGAATGGGCCATTTAAGGAATACTATAACTCTGGTAAGCTAAAATGGGAAGGCCAATTCCTCAATGGTGACAATGAATTCGGTCTTCTGAAAAACTATAATGAAGCTGGTGAGCTGATAAAGAAAATGATGTGCGACAGCCTCGGTGTCTGTAATACAATATGGACAATGGAAGAAGGAGATCTACAGCCCAACAAATAAGGAACATGTACTCAAGATTAATCGGCAGCTTACTTTTTGTTTTATTATGCTCTCAATCGGCACTTTCACAAATAGGAGGCAGATACGCTTTTGATGCACTAGCCCTACCTACCAATGCTAGGGTGACAGCCCTGGGAGGTAGCCTCATCACTATAAAAGACAACGACGTCGCACTCGCTCAGATGAATCCAGCTGTAGCGGACAGTATAATGGACAAGCAACTTAGCTTTAATCATAACTTTCACTTCGCAGGTATACAAAATGGGAATGTAGCCTATGGAAAATATCTACCCAAATGGAAAATGCTCACCCACTTTGCTGTCCAATACACCAGTTACGGCACCTTTGATGGGACAGACGTGCTAGGTAATATCAATGGGGAATTCAGTGCAGGAGAAATAGGTCTTATAGCTGGTACAGCTAGGCAACTGAATGATAGAATAAGAGGTGGCATCAATATCAAAATCCTTTCTGGCAATTATGAATCTTATAACTCCATCGGTATAGGTATGGACCTCGGACTACATTATACCAAACCTGACAACAGAACTACCTGGGGTCTGGTGCTCAGAAATATAGGCGGAGAATTATCTACCCTGGCAGGCACAAGAAATCCTTTGCCTTTTGACCTACAGTTAGGGGTCTCTAAAAGACTTGCTCATCTTCCATTTAGATTTTCTATTATCGGCCATCACCTACAGAACCCGTACATTAGATATGATGACCGAGAGACTGATGTTACAGTGAGTATCTTCGGTGACGAAACTTACAAAAGCTCCTTCAGTAAGAATATAGACAACCTCTTTAGGCATCTTATCTTCAATGGTGAATTTTTACTGGGCAAATCAGAGCAATTCAGATTAAGATTCGGTTATGATCATCTAAGAAGACAGGAACTAAAAACTACCACTTTCAGAGGCAGAGGAGGCTTTTCCTTTGGTGTAGGCTTTAATATTAAGAAGATTAAAATAGACTATGGCATAGGGACTTATCACCTCGCCGGAGCAGTCAATCATATCAGTATCAGGTACGATATGGGGAGAATCTTCAAGAAAATCTAAAAAACGAAAGCTTTCGTAGATTAACAGCTAGTGCTTATGGCTTATTTGTTATTTTTACAGCGATAAGAGCACGGTAGCCTGGAGGTTATTTTACCTAACCTTTCCATGGATTCCATTACCTTTTCTTTTACAAGAGCTAAGAGCACTATATGCTAATTGATTCAATAAAAAAGGCCAAGACTATAGCCAGTTGGACAGTCTTTGTCATTGCCATGATCGTTTACTATTTTTCGGTAGAACGTGTGGGAAGTTTGTGGGATGTGGGTGAGTTTATTTTAGGAGCCTATAAGCTAGAAGTTGTCCACCCGCCAGGGGCACCTTTATTCATGCTTATAGGACGTATGTTTGCTTGGGTAGGTGACATGGTCTCTTCAGACCCAGCGGTCATAGCCTTTGCTGTGAATATGCTGTCGGCAGTCTGCACAGCCTTCGGTGCTTTTTTCATTGCTCGTATTGTAATCATGCTAGGCAAGCTTGCCCTCGTAGGGCGAGAAGGCACGACTACTGGTGCGCAGAATACGTCATTGACTTTTGCTGGAATAGTAGGTGGCCTATCTACTGCTTTCTGCTCTTCTATATGGTTTTCAGCTGTGGAGGGAGAGGTGTATGCAATGTCGACTTTCTTTACCATCATCACGTTGTGGTCCTCACTTAAGTGGTATACCTTAGCTGATACCCCTAAGACAGATAAGTGGTTGGTTTTTACTGCCTATCTAGCAGGCTTATCCATAGGCGTTCACCTTTTAAGCCTTTTAACTTTCCCAGCGCTAGGTGTTCTTTATTATTATAAAAAATTCAAAAATCATAATATACTAGGCTTACTGATGAGCTTCGTTGCTGGAGCCGCAGTTATCATCTTTGTACAGAAGTTTGTTATTGTAGGGATTCCTTCACTATGGAAAACCTTCGAAACACCTCTTGTCAATTCCTTTGGCCTACCCTTCCACTCGGGCCTAGTATTAGCCTTAGTTGTTATCGGCTTATTATTTTTCTTCTTGCTCAAGTGGGCGCATAAGGACAACAGGTACAACATGCAATTGCTGGTGATGGC
>CALLAE010000110.1 GCA_938002665.1 uncultured Saprospiraceae bacterium
AGTAGAATGCAAAATTCATCACCAACAAAGAACCACTCAAAAAAATCTAGGCGTCGGGGCAACCAAAAGAGAGAAATATGCACATAGGTGAATGTAACGCCTATCTATTAACAGATGGGATTTTCTAATTTTTCAAAAATCTTTCTGATCATGAAATTCCTTACAAAACTTATTACTTCCCTCTTAGTATTATTTCACCTCACAGCTTCTACGCAGACAATCGTAGATATCGTCGTCAATAGTCCAGACCATACAACACTAGAAACAGCAGTAGTAGCCGCTAATCTTGCAGGTACACTTTCCAGTGCAGGACCCTTTACTTTGTTTGCACCGACAGATGCCGCTTTTGCCGCATTAGATCCTGCTACGCTTAATGCGCTGATAGCAGATCCAAGCGGTGACCTTACAAAAATTCTTACCCACCATGCCGTAAATGGCGTTGCGGGTAGCGATAATATTTTTGATGGGATGAGAATCAGCAGTCTATTCGGACAGAACTTAGAATTCGATATCAATGGCGGATCACTTACCATCAACGGTATCAATATATCCGTTGCTAATATAGAAGCAGACAATGGTGTAGTACATGTCATAGATGCTGTCTTGCTCCCAGAAATAAAAGCAAACACAGTAGTGGATATTATTGTCAATAGTCCTAATCATACTACTCTAGAAACTGCAGTTCTTGCAGCCGGCCTACAAGGTGCTCTGAGTAGTGCTGGGCCATTTACCGTTTTTGCTCCTACTGATGCTGCGTTTGCAGCTGTAGATCCAGCCGTACTTAACGCTTTGCTCGCTGATCCTACTGGCGCACTGACTGAGGTACTGACTTATCATGCTGTAAGTGGTGTTGCGGGAGGATCATTTATCTCAAATGGACTAAAAGTTTCTACGCTTCAAGGGACCAATATTGATTTTACTGTCAACGGATCTGGTGTTTTCGTTAACGGTGTCAATATTTCTGTAACAGATATCAAAGCAGAAAATGGAGTAGTGCACGTCATAGATGCAGTACTTATACCTACTGACCCAAGAGGGACTATGCCTGAGTCAGTGCTAGATGTTGTTGTTAGTAGTCCAGATCATACAACCCTAGAAACAGCTGTACTTGCGGCTGGTCTAGATGGAGCGCTTTCTGGTGCAGGCAACTTCACTTTATTTGCGCCAACGGATGCAGCTTTTGCTGCTGTAGATCCAGCAGTACTTAATTCTCTACTTGCTGATCCTACTGGTGCGCTAACTGATGTCCTTCTGTATCACGTCATAACAGGAGCAGCATCTACTAATAACATTTTTGATGGGATGATCCTGACTAGTCTTCAAGGCAGCCCACTTAATATTAGATTGAATGCTAATGGTGCTTTTATCAATGATGCACAGATTACTGTGACAGACATCAGAACCAAAAACGGAATCGTGCATGTAATAGATGCAGTGCTAGTACCTTAATAAAAAATTCCTATCATTGAACATAGTAAGGGAATCGCTGGTGCTGCGATTCCCTTTTGCTTTCTATTCTTCTTTTACTTTTCTTAATATTCTTCTTGTTTCATATCGCTATTATTATAGCGCTCTTTCCCTTCTCCAGTTTCTGACGCTAGATCCACGTCAAGCTATCCTCCACTTACAAAGACATCCACAACTATACCTTTCTCAACAAAAGCTGAAGTTTAACTGTCACACTGTATCAAACAAAAAAAAGGAATCACAATAATGCAATTCCCTTTTTCTATTTTCGTAATTAGATGCTAGCTAAACTGCATCTTATAATATTTCTTTTCTCTTTTCTGAGGCCTGATCTTTCTGTAGATAAGCCCTGGAATAGTCTGAATAACAATCTGCGGTCTTAGCGCTAGCAATTCCTCTTTTCTTATCCGTAGTTCCTTTTCTTTTTTCTGCATAAGCAATTGCTTGTATGCATCATGGTCATGCAACTCAAGATACTTTTCATGTCTAGAAATCGGAATAATCAATTCTAAGTGACCACTATTCTTAGGAAACTGACCTTTAATATACTTCGTATTGAGTGACACTAGAATTTCGTTTTCTAGGTCCAACTCCTTACTCAAAGTTGAAAAATTGTGTCCCTTACCGTCAGTTATAGTCATAACATGTTTTAGGTCTCTATCTACCTTTCTAGGACTGAGCTCATGCGCATGATAATATTGCATCAGATACATTGCTGCTATAATACGCGGTACATATTTTTGAGTTTCCTTCGGAAGAAAACTTCTTAACTCCCAGTACTCTTTGCTGCCACTCCTTCTGATTGCTTTTCTTACGCCTCCTGGACCACAATTATACGCGGCTATCGCTAAGGTCCAGTCACCAAACTTATCGTACATGTCACTTAGATATTCTAGTGCAGCCTGAGTAGACTTTTCTGGATCCTTTCTTTCATCTATATGCTTGTTTACAACAAGACCCTGCATCTCTGCTGTGGACTTCATAAATTGCCATAGACCTACCGCCCCGGAACGAGATTTAGCGCTGATATCTAGATGGGATTCTACTACAGCCACATATTTTAGCACTTCAGGAAGATTTCTCTTCGAAATTTCAGCTTCAAATAATGGAAAGTACAGATCTATTTTACCCAAAATCTTTTCGCCTGCTATTCTGTATGATACAGTGTATTCTTTGATCCTACGACCTACTTCTTCAGTATAGCGCAAGTCTATAACACTAGAGATGTTATCAAGTCTATTTTTGATTTCCTGCTTAGAAAACTTAGGTGCACTGGCTACATAGTCCGATGAGGCCACCGGATTAGTGTGCGAAAGTCCAGAATATGGACAAGATAGGGTCAGAAATGTAATCGCTACCACCTTTAATGTGGCAACTATTAGTTTGTTCATGGATCAATAATTTGCAAAATGTTGCGTAATCGGTATTGGTATCAAAATTTGCTATGGATTTTCTTGTAAATCCATCATTTATATTCTTTTATGCATATAAATATTTTATATGTATAAAACGGGAGCGCAAATATATACCCCTTTGTTGACTAAATCAACCACAATACATTACATATTTTTATAATGTATAAGTGGTTGATGTTCAATTATTGTGCCAAAGAGACTTTTCTAAAAATGCTCTGATAGCAAATCCAATGCTTATTAAGTAAGAGTTAATTGATCGGGAAAACGTTATTAGCTTTCAGACCTTAGAGTGAGATTCAGATAGTTGCCTTACTAACGGTGCAGTTTCCTCTGATATTATTAGTGCGAAACAATTATTGGATTCCAATGGTTTTTAGCTCACTACTACCATTTTACAATAAAATTATATACGTCGCCTCGCCGGCTAGGCTTTCCTCCCAGCCGAAACTGATGTTTCGGTTCTTTCTTTTCAAAGCAAGATTTACTTGCTTTGCTCCACCGAAGGTGGACTATTCAATCATGTCTTGAAACAAAAACGAAACAAAAAATTCAAGACTGTATGCATTTCTTAACGGTTCCAATAACTTGAAATCCTGAACAAGCATAAATGATTGTTCCCGATTAACGGGATTAGAAGTCGTAAATCGACTTTTAAAAAGAATGAACCTCATCATCAGATGAGGAAGGGTGGCAAAACCATATGGCCTCCCATCCGCTTCCGCGGTTCTCTCATTCGAAGCTATTCACTCCGCCCTTCGGGAACATTCGTTCATACCTAAAATTCATAAGGTCAATTTGCGTTCGATCTTATCAATTATACTCAATCCAAAATCACAGAACTCTCTAGCATCCTAGATTCTGAACTAAGTTCAAATGAGTAGCTAGATCAGAAAGATATTTCTATGTGGGCACTTTTGAGCACTTCATTTATAACGGAAAAAAGGGTGGATATGCGACAACAGCCTTATAGAATCAACTAAACTTCGCAATAAGTTCTGCTAGTGCTAGCTTTTCTTGATCTCCAGTAGACATGTTCTTTAGAGTCAGAAGGCCTGAGGCTTGTTCTTCTGAGCCGATAATAAGTGTATAAGGTGCAGAGATGGCATTAGCATATTTCATTTGCTTTTTGAACTTCGCTGCTGAAGGATACAAGTCGGCTCGGACACCTGCTGCCCGCAAGCTAGACAGCACCTCAAAACTATACACATGAGCGGCCTCATCCATGGCCATGATAAAGACTTCTATGGACTTAGTAACTTCATCAGGAAACAGCCCCAGCTCTTCCATCACATCATAGATCCGCGCAAAGCCAAATGAGATACCCACTCCCGATACACCATCTAGACCAAAGACTCCAGTCAGATTATCATAACGACCTCCCCCACCTATACTTCCTATCTGCACGTCATCTGCTTCTACCTCAAAGATGCAGCCCGTATAATAACTCAGCCCTCTAGCCAGAGAGATATCAAACTTCAAAGTATTCTTTGTGGGTGCCTTATCTATATAACTGTGTAAAGTTCTGAGCTCTTCTAATCCCTTTTTACCAGTCTCGCTATTAGCAAAGACAGCATCTAGTTCGTCTAGACTACTGACGGATAAGATCTTAATGACTTCTGTGGCTTTTTCCTTTGCGATACCTCTCCCCACCATTTCTTCCACGACCTTCTCCTCCCCTATCTTATCTAACTTATCCATGGCGATAGTCATCTCCATAAATTTATCAGCGATGCCTTGCGACTCCGCTAAGCCATACAGCACCTTTCTATTATTGATTTTGATAGTGACCTTGATACCTAGCTCTGCATATACTTTATCAAAAAGCTGCATCAGCTCTGCCTCATACATCAGGCTATCTGAGCCGACCACATCCGCATCGCACTGGTAGAACTCTCTGTACCTACCCCTCTGAGGCCTATCTGCCCGCCATACCTGTTGTATCTGGTAGCGCTTAAATGGGAAAGCTATATCGTTCTGATACATGGTCACAAACCGCGCGAAAGGCACTGTCAGATCATACCTCAGCCCTCTATCTGCGATGGAGGAAACCAGTCTGGCAGAGTCTCCTGCTTCTAGAGCGGTCTTATCAGCCTTCTTCAGATAATCACCATTATTCAGTATCTTAAAAAGCAACTTATCCCCTTCTTCTCCGTACTTACCAGTAAGCGTAGAGAGCTTTTCCATAACAGGTGTCTCTATCGGCACATAGCCATAGACCTGAAAGGCCTGCTTGATGACAGAAAAGATATAATTACGCTTAGCCACTTGGCTAGGGAGAAAATCACGGGTCCCCTTTGGTATGGATGGTTTCATAATAGCAGAGCTTAGACCCTAGATCACTGAACTAAATTGTCTCAGGAAGCGGACGTCGTTTTCGAATAGCAGTCGGATATCTCCAATATTAAAATTCTGCATGGCCGTTCTTTCTATACCGATACCAAAGGCATAGCCAGTATATTTTTCAGGATCTATCTCGCAGTTCTTAAGGACATTGGGGTCTACCATCCCACAGCCCAGTACTTCTAGCCAACCAGTACCTTTGGTCAGCTTCTTAGTGGCAGTTGTATCAGTACCCAGCCATACATCCATCTCCGCACTTGGTTCTGTAAAGGGAAAATAGCTAGGTCGCAATCTGATATTGGTCTCTGGACCATACATTTCTCTGGCAAAATAGAGTAGCGTCTGTTTCATATCAGCAAAGGAAACATCTTCGTCTATATAAAGGCCTTCTATCTGATGGAACTGGCAGTGTGACCTAGCAGAGATGGTTTCGTTTCTATAGACTCTACCTGGTGCGATGATTCTGATGGGTGGCTTCTGGGTCGTCATGACTCTAGCCTGTACAGAAGAAGTATGTGTTCTGAGTAGATCAGAAATAGAATTCTTAAGATAGAAGGTGTCCTGCATATCTCTGGCGGGGTGGTCAGCAGGGGTATTCATGGCCGTAAAATTGTGCCAGTCATCTTCTATCTCTCTTTCTTCTGCTACTATAAATCCTATCTTCTCAAAGATGTCTATCATTCTATTCATGACGATAGAGATAGGGTGGCGAGAGCCTTGAGCCATCGGTGCTGCAGGCAGGCTGAGGTCCATCTCGCTCTTAGCTGAAGAAGCATCAGCATCTTCCATCTGCTCTTTGAGTTGGCTATGCTTTTCTTCTGCAGCTTGCTTGAGGCTATTGACTGCTTGGCCAAACTCTTTCTTTCTTTCATTAGCAACAGACTTTATCTCACCAAAAAGAGGCTTGATAATATTCTTAGTGCCCAGAAATCTGATTCTGAAAGTCTCCAGTTCTTCTTTGCTGGTAGGCTGAGCAGAATTAATTTCTGCTAGTAATTCTTCTATCTTACTGAATACTTCCACGCTTGCTCACATATTGTACAGCCTCAAAGTTACGTTTTAGTTTTAACCCATCAAAAAGCCTGAGAAGTGCTAGAATGGAGCAAATAGTTATTTTCGTCGTGGATGCCTGACATACAGAAAAAGGAAAACTACTTATTATCGCTGATAGACCTATGGGTGATGACCTATCTCATCGGTCTGGTATGTTCTAAAGCCTTGCTTTCTATCGGAATGCTGGGCTTCTGCGCGACTGCCTTATGGTTATATATTAAAGATAGAGATCTCTCAACTGAACGTCTGACGCCTTTTCTTTTTCCAGTTTTGCTATTTATCATAACCCTGATATCTGGATTCTATTCGATGGATAAGACTATCTGGATGGAATTTGTAATGAAAAAGGCCCCATTTCTTGTCCTGCCATTTGCTTTCTATGCTGTCCGTTCTAAGGTGGCCTACCGTTATCATGATTATTTGACTGTGTTTGTGATTCTTGTCAGCATCGTATCACTAGGCGTACTGGCTAATTATATTATGAATTTTGAGATGATGAATGAAGCGATAGGAAAAGGGAAGGCCATTAGGACTCCGATAGATCACACGGAGTTTAGTATCTATGTCGCATTTGCTGCCATTGTCAGTCTATTTAATTATCTAGATGGGAAGAGGGTGGTCAAAATAGGTACTAAGGGGACACAGTTCTTACTGTTTATCTTTTTGGTTTTATTTCTCCACATACTAGCAGTGAGAAGTGGGCTAGCTGTGTTCTATGCGACAGGTCTGGTCATGGGCTGCTATTATTTTATAACAGAAAAGAAATTTAAGTTACTCTTGCTCTTTCTTGTCAGCATGCTCGTATTACCTCTAGTGGGTATCAAGGTGGTGCCGAGTCTTAAAAAGAAATTTGATTATGTCAACTGGGATATGCATCGGTACAGAGTAGGGAAAGGTCTTAATCATAGTGATTCGGAAAGACTGTACTCGCTTAAGGTAGGCTTAGACATCTTTGAGCATAACAAACTGATGGGTACGGGCATAGGTGATCTCAAAGCTGCATGTCAGAAACAATACAAAGCGCAGCATGGCCAAGTACTAAATCATTACCCGCATAATCAGTACATTTTTATACTGGCGGGCATGGGCATTATTGGCTTTATTCTTTATGGGATTGCCTTACTGGGACCCTTGATTTATTTCCGTGGATTTTTTGATCCTTATCTGCTTTGTCTTTATGGAGTAGTCTTTATTTCGGCCTTTGTAGAAAACACCTTAGAAAGAACCTTTAGTATCGGATTTTATCTTTTCTTCGTCCTCTCATATTTTTGCTACACTACGCATAGATGGGCACAACAGAAATAATCATTTCACTTATCGGAGGCTTCTTTGCAGGCATCCTTAATGCTCTTGCAGGCTTTGGTTCCATTATTACCTTAGCTATCTACATGGATGTCCTAGGCATACCTGGCCATCTCGCTAATGCTACTAATAGGGTCAATGTTCTTGCAAGTAGCTCTATTACTGCTTTTACTTTTCATAAGAACGGAAAGTTAGATTTTAGCTCAGGGAAATGGATTATTACTGCAGTATTTCTAGGTGCTATGGTAGGCGTCTATATGGCGACTCAGTTAGATGCAGATGGTTTCAAGTCTGCTTTCAAGTATCTGCTTATTCCTATTTTCTTGTTGCTATTAGCTAATCCTAAGCGATTCATTACGCCTAATCCTGATGAAGGCATAAGCTCGCCCTGGATTACTATGCCTCTCTATTTTGTGATGGGCATCTATGCCGGCTTTATCCAAGCTGGTTTTGGCGTTATCTTTCTTATGGTTGCTGTCATGCTATCCAAGTACGATCTAATCAATGGCAATGGCATAAAAATAGCTTGTGTTGCGATTTACGGCTTTGTGATTGTTATCATCTTTCAGCTCAATGGGATGATCATGTGGAAAGCTGGCGCAGCCTTAGCCGTAGGACAAGCTATAGGTGGTTATGTGGCTTCACGAAATATGTCTAGAATGGAAGGGGCTAACAAGTATGCTTACTGGTTGCTCATTATAATTGTCTTCCTAGTTATGTTGAAGAATTTTGAAGTCTGGAAATTGTTTAGCTAGGAAATTAAACATGCCATTTTTCTTAAAGGAATTTCAAATCTTTCCTTCTAAAATACCAAAAGCCATTCCGCCTCCCTCATGCGCATTAGAACTAGAAAATAGCTGATCAATACTAGAAACTTATAAGCCCCCAGAAGCGACTTTCTATTAGCGGACTATTCTAATTTAAATACAGAGAACAGACCATAGGCCTGCCCTCTGCAAGTGTAAAGAGTTCTATCTACATCTTGGATTACTGTTACGACCTCTTCTGTCATAATACCTCTCTGTCCTTCTATACTTATAGAGCAGATCTTCTATGTCCTGTTCTACTGCATAGATTCTTCTGTCTTCTCTATCAGTGATATAACCATCTTCCCAGGCACAACGCTTTCTTTCTTCAAGCTTATCTATCAAATCCCGAAGGCACCTCTGATCACGTCTCGACATGCGGTCATAGTATCTATCATAGCGATCATAATCCGTTCTTCGATAATCATATCGATAGGTATTATGACGGACACCATGATGAGAATGACCAGCATTAAAAACATAACTTAAAAGGGAGCGGTGATTAGAATGTTGTCTGTAATGTTTTCGCTGGGCAAAAGCTGAGGTGCTACAAAACAAAATGATCATGGACAATAAAAACAATTTAGTTTTCATAACTAAGTTTTTTAATTCGTTTCTGATCGGGCCTTATCAGTTGCCCAATATGGGCATTGACTATTTTTCTATAGACTCCAAATATGTAAGAAATGTAAATAGAGTAGATGGCAGTTAACGTTAGTTTAACCGAGTAGATTTCTTAACAAAATGATATGTTATTGCTAAGCTTTACTTTTCCTGAGATGAAAGGTCAATAAAAATAGAGACGACTGAAGGCAAGGATTTTCAGATAATAGTGTAGTCAATATTTTATACAAAAGAACAGCCCACCCTAAATTGATATCGAGGTTCATTCCTTTGGAAGCAAGAACTACTTGCTTCATCACACTGCAGCGAGACCACTCCTTCCTGCGAGCTTTTGTTAATCAGTGAAAAGCGAAATGAAAGAAATTATAAAACCTGAAGCATGGATGATAGCAACCACCATAAATAAAATAACTCAGAGTTTCAAAAATAATTTTACAGCAGGTGTCACTATTATACAAATCTAGGTATTGATTATTTACACATCCCGCTAGATGTAGCAAGGTTACAAGGGAATAGGTGATTAACTCCACCTTAACCGCAGTTAGAATTTACTTAACATAATAAAATCTCATATTTACTACGTTGCTTGATTAATCACGATTCTGTTTTGATGGTTGGGTGATCTGTTTCCCACTGCTTCCATTTGTCTTAAACAGGATTTATAAGATTTGCAGGATTTATCGTCCTTTTCCAGAGTTAGATCTAGTGTTCAAAAATTCAGAAGCTGCTGAAAAATTTAGTTCAGGAATTTTCGGTTTTGATGCGAACGGCTCTTTCAATAAAAATAGTCGGGATAGGCAGACTAACTTACGGTATTATGGAGGTACTAATTACCAGTCATTTTCTAAGGATCATCCAGAATCACCAAAGGATTCTAGATTTCAGTTCCAAGGACATATTGAAAATGTCACAAGGTTTTTTCTTAAGCCAAAAGTTTTTTTTGAAGCGGGTGGGCATGCAAGGTAT
>CALLAE010000111.1 GCA_938002665.1 uncultured Saprospiraceae bacterium
TTAAGTATAAGCTCTAGCGTCCACATTTTCTATGAAATTGACAAAGGCCTGGTTGACGACTCTCATGCCACCCTGGGTCGGGTAGTTGCCAGAAAAATACCAGTCACCTAGATGATCTGGACAGGCTAAATTTAAGTCTTCGACAGTCTGATAGATGACTTTGATTTCTGGCTTAATATTCTTAGGAGTTATAATCTCACAGATCTTATCTGAGACTTCTTGGTCAGAGAAGAGGGCATATAATTCCTGCACTGGATTGATGAGTGGCTCATCCTTTTTGAGTAGTTCTGCTTTGCACTTTTCGTAAGTCTCCTCTAGTAGATTTTCTTTGCCAGTTTCTTTGAGTAATTCTACCATTGCTCTAAAAGCGACAAAGTTTTTCATCTTAGACATATCGATACCATAACAATCAGGATATCTTATCTGGGGTGCAGATGAGACGATGACTATTTTCTTTGGTTTCAGCGTAGACAGAATCTGGATAATACTATCTCTTAGTGTGGTACCTCTGACGATACTGTCATCTATCATCACCAAGGTATCTTGCCCATTCTTTACAAGGCCGTAAGTCACATCATAGACATGGGAGACCATATTGCCACGCAGACTATCGTCTGCTATGAAGGTTCTCATTTTAGCATCCTTGACAGCTATCTTTTCCATTCGAGGTGTCATTCTAAAAATAGAATCCAACTCCTCCTTATTCATCTTTGCCCCTAGCTTGAGGATACGTTCTTTCTTAATAACATCTAGGTTCTCATTCATGCCTTCCATCATCCCATAGAAAGCCACTTCGGCAGTATTGGGTATAAAAGAGAATAGGGTATTCTCTAGATCGTACTCTATCTCTTCTAGTATTTTAGGGGCTAGTTTTTTTCCGAGCTCTTTTCGTTCCAGGTAGATATCTCTATCAGAACCTCTCGAGAAATATATTCTTTCAAAGGAGCAAGCCGTTCGTTTCTCTGAGTGAAGAATAGACTCTTCGGTCACCTTCCCATTTTTCTTTATGATGAGCGCATGCCCACCTTTGAGTTCTTTGACTGTATCTATATGGACATTGAAGGTCGTCTGTAGGGCCGGTCGCTCTGAGGCCATCGCTACCACTTCTTCGTCTTCGTAATAAAAAGCTGGTCTGATGGCACCGGGATCTCTGAGAATAAAGGCATCTCCATGTCCCATGATACCTGCCATCACATACCCCCCATCAAATTTTCTACTAGCTCTTTGTAGCAGACGTTTTACATCCAACTTATTAGCGATCAAGTCTGTAATCTGATCATTAGGGTAGCCCTCTGCTTTGTACCAACTAAAAAGTTTCTGCACTTCATCATCCAAGAAGTGACCGATTTTTTCCATGACGGTTACCGTATCAGAGTTCTCCTTAGGATGCTGACCAAAAGACAAGAGCTCATCAAAGAGTTCATTGACATTAGTCAGATTAAAATTGCCTGCGAGGACCAGGTTTCTTGTTATCCAGTTGTTAGTCCTTAGAAAGGGATGTACAGACTCTATAGAATTGATACCATGCGTACCATATCTGAGGTGGCCTAGTAGTACCTCCCCTGTATAAGGGAGATTTTCTTTCAGCCATTTGCAATCTGCTAATTTGTCTTCAGGTAGATCATTGAAGTACTTATAGGCATCGCCAAAGATATCCGCTAAATAGGTGGAGCTGTTGCTTCTTTTTCTAGAGATATATCTGGTACCGGGCTGAGGGTCAAGCTTGATGGTCGCTATGCCTGCGCCATCTTGCCCTCTATTACGTTGCTTTTGGAGCAATAACTGCATCTTTTGCATACCATAGAGCGCGGTGCCGTACTTGTCGTAGTAGTATTGTAAAGGCTTTTTGAGTCTAATAAAGGCTAGACCACATTCATGTTTGATGATATCGCTCATTTACAACGGATTGGTTAGAAACTTCGGGTTGATAATATACCTCATGGTTCTCAAGTCACAAAAGTAGTTTTTAATATCAAAGCAATCAAAGTAGAAACCCCAAAAGGTCATTATTAATACAGGTTTTGATACTTTAGTTATTGACAATTTGTTGATAACCCTTACAAGTCACTGATAATGTTTGCATCTGGATTTGGAAAACGACCTAAGCATAAGAAATTTGGATATATCCCACGCTTCTATGATGAGGAAAAGGAACGCTTAGAACAAGTCGTCAACAGGCATAAAGGAGATAAAAATGATGCCGACAAGGCCAAGCAACGCATAAGCGCCGGCCTCAGACAGCGCTACACGGGAGATGATGCTTACAGAAAGCAGCATGTCAAGAAATCCAATTTCAGGATTCTATATGTGCTGGTGATTTTGTGTTTTGTGACTTATCTTATCTTGACTTCGGATCGGATTCAGTTGGTCTTGGAGACTTTTGGGTAACTGGAGAAACAAAAATAATTTCTGGATACCTTATGGGTTTTCCATCTATAAAGAAGTTAGTCATAATGCAAGAAGCTCTGCACGAAACCACCTTCAAAATAATGGAATTATATTCTATATAATGGAACTAAATTGATATTTTCGTGTTAGTATGCACGAATGAGAGTTGTAACACCTAAAAAACTACGTGAATATTCAGTAAAACATCCGCAAGCTAAGATTCCATTGCTTTACTGGTATGAAATAGTCAAATCAGCTAAATGGAAAAACCTTGCAGATATTAAGATTGATTTTAACTCGGTAGATTATGTTGGAAACAATAGATACGCATTCAATGTAAAAGGTAACGATTTCAGATTAATCGTAATTATAATTTTCGTTTCGCAGAAAGTTTATATCAGATTCATTGGTACACATTCTGAATATGATAAAATATCAACCAAACAAATTAAAGAGAATTAATATGACTAAGCAGGATTATAACTTGAAAACAAAACGGTTGGAGGAACTCTTAGGTCAACTAACGACAAAAGGAAAATTGGCAAAAAAATATCAATTAGAACTTGATACGATATCAGAAGAAATTGCTCAATACGAAGAAACCAATTATCCCTTTGAAGCTAACAATCTTAAGGAAATGATTGAATTGAGAATGTATCAACGCAAGTTGAAACAAAAAGATGTTGCTAAAATTCTTGGAACAACCCCATCTAGAATTAGCGAAATACTAAATGGTAAACGTGGATTAACAATGGAGTTGGCGAAAGGCCTTCATAAGAGTTTGAATATTGATGCCGAGTTAATCTTGAACAATGCACTATGACCCCCTGTTCGGCGTAGTCTG
>CALLAE010000112.1 GCA_938002665.1 uncultured Saprospiraceae bacterium
GAGGGTTTTAGGTTGTGTAAACCTGCTGATATTGATTCCAGATATGACGTCTACGGAAAGTTGACTACTTAGTAGTTTGGGCAGGAAGAAAAATAGGAATATAGATAGGATTTGTATTCGGCACATAAAATGAAGTTACAAGTAATATTAGTTAGCTCTTGTTATATAAAAGGAACGGATTGATTTTATCTTTTGTATAAAAAAGGAATCGATTATCTATACAAAAATGCTCTTTATCACTTTTGCTATCTAGTACTGTTTACTTTTTATATCAATAGTATTTCAGGCCAAGACTTACCTAACAGTGTGACTGATTCCTGTATAGGAGGCTTGAGTAATTACTTTATGAATGATAATGGTACAATCACAATCTGCATGTATTCATTTGTCACCTCAATTTCGTACAGCTGCTCTGGTGATGACTTGGTGAATCCAGTTCACCTTAATGAAGGATGTGTTACTATACCATGTTGTAATGATGAGTTTGTTTCCATATTCTTTACAGTAACACTGCCAGATGGAGAAACTCATTATTGTTCTCATGTTCTTCAGATTATTGGATGTGTGCAACCCTGCCTTGGCATTGATTCTGATGGAGATGGAATTTGTGATCCTGATGATTGCTGGCCAGATGATGCAAATCAGTCGTATGGTCCTGGTGACCCTTGTGATGATGGAGACCCCAATACAATAGACGACACCTATAATGCATACTGTCAGTGTATAGGAGCTGAAATGGTAGAATGCGTAGGTATTGATTCTGATAGTGATGGAGTATGTGACTCTGATGATTGTTGGCCAAATGATCCAAGCCAAACACAAGGTCCGGGGGATTCTTGTGATGATGGTAATCCAATGACCATAAACGATAGTTTCGACACGAACTGTAACTGTCTAGGTGAAGAAATTTTATGTGGTGATATCATTCTAGATGATGGTTGTGATTTAACAGAGGATATAATAGATGAAAATTGTAATGTTTTGCATATTCCACCAGATACTGATGATGGCTGTGCAATGACTCTCGACTATTTTGATCCAGTCAACTGTGCGATAATAAATGTTTGTATTAAATCTGTAGGACATTAAAAAAGAAAACATGATATTCTTTAAAAAGACAATATTTCTAATAGCTCTATTATTAACCTGCACAATCTCAGTAAGAGTAGCTGGCCAAGGAAGTTATCAAAACGATTGTGAAGGGCTGGACTTGGTTACTCTTGGTGACATTGTTTCCCCGTGTCCGACTTCTGATTGGCGCTTAGTTTTTGAAGATAACTTTGATGGACAAGAGGTCGATGAAGGTACTTGGTTGAAAAAATATGCAAATCCAGGCCACCCTTCTGTCCATACACTTTTTAATAATGGGAAGCATGGTGGTGAATTTATGCATGAAGATAATGCTAAAGTTAGAGATGGGAAACTAGTTCTGATAGCTAATAAGCGCAAGACAACTTACGAAGGAACATGGGAATATGAAGGAAATTTCGATAATAATGGTACTGAAGATGATCACCATATAGGAGATCCATTTGAGTTTGAATTCAATTATCGAGGAGGAGTAGTTTTCTCTAAAGAAGGCTGGAAGGCTGACAAAGAACTGAAAATAGAAGCGATGATTAAACTGACCGAAGGAGAAGGATTGGCTCCATCTTTTTGGTGCTGGAATGGCCAAGAAAATGATTCAGATGAAGTTGATATTTTTGAAACATTTAATACTGGAGAGCATGACAATTTTTATAGTTCAATACACAACTGGAATACTGATCCACATGAATACTGTACTGAGGAAAGAGAAATTAGTGGAACACCAGATGGATGGCACAAATGGACGCTTATCGCTACACCATATCATATTAGGATTTTTCTTGACGATATAGAGAAAGTAGTTTACCCCAGGTTCAAACAAGACTTAGCCATATGGCAGAACATTTGTGAAACCCAAGATTTTTTACCACTTCAATTACGTACTGAAGTATGGAAGGCCTTTCCTACTCCTGATAATTGGTTTCATTTATATTTCACCCACCACGTAAAAAGAGAGCAGGCCGATAAGGAACAAGCTCCTGACTATTCTGAAATGCAAATTGATTACGTCAGGGTTTATCAGAAGAAGTTTTGTGAAACTGCGCAAGATTTAGTTGTAAATAAGAATATGTCAATTTGGGTATCAGATGTATATGATAATATAACAGTAACTAATGGTGCAAGATTAACTATAGAAGGAGCACAGCTTGAATTTATTCCTACAGGAAAAATAGTAGTGGACAAAGGAGCTACTCTGCGCATAAGAAAGGGAGCAGTGCTTACCTCTGTCTGTGATGAACAATGGCAAGGTGTTGTGGGAAAAGGAGGTAACATCATTGTAGATAATGGAACGATTGAAAAAGCTAGAACTGGAATAAATGGCGAAACTCAAACTAGTTTTCTTAGCGGAAGAATAACATTAGATACTGCAACAATACAAAAATGCGATATAGGCTTAAAAACTGTAATAGGTTATAACAGTACTAAAGTTTCTATTTCGACGTTTAGAGATAACATTCGAGGTATGCAATTTGAAATAAGTAAGGGTATTGAAATTGATAACACTGTATTTATAGATAACGAGGAAGAAAGTATTTATTCCAATGGCTCATCTCTTAGCTTGTTGGAAGGAAATACTTTCGATGGAGGAAAAGCAGGAGTTCTCTTTATGAACTTCGAACCCAGTACCAAGAGTCTGAATATTGGTAGGAAGGGAGGTGAGCCGAATATATTTACGAATATATCAAGAGTCGCAGTAGAAGCAGGTTCTGGAAGTAGTGTAATGATTACTGATTCAAGATTTACCAGGAATTCTACTGCTGGAATTTTTGCTGGAAATTCTCATTTAATAATTGAAAATAACAATATAACTTTTTGCTCAGATGGCTTTATTCTAGCAGACACTGGAAATTCTTTTAATGAAATTAATTGTAATTTATTTGAAGAACAAGTAAATTTTGATGTGGGTTTTGTTTGGAATAATATGAGAACAACTTTTGAAGGTAATTGGCATAACAACAATGTAGGTGCTGCTACGAATTATCTATTTTGGGAGGCTAGTATAAATAATAATATTGGTGATTTCGGAGAACCAGCTGGAAATTGTTTTTCTACTTTTGTTCCTGATTTCGCTTTCATCGGAACTAATTTTCCTTTTAGATACCATTGGTTTGATGATGATTTTCCTGATTCATGCTATGAACCAAATGACAACCCGAATATTGTGAAATTTCCAGAGAAAGATGAAAACGATATTTGCGCTGGAAAGATTGGTAATGTTTTACCAAAGAATCCGGAGGAAGTATGTTCCACTTGTATTGTAGATAACATTAGATACTGGACAGATCAGTTAGTTGCAATAGGCGGAGATGATCCAAGGACCTACATTGATGAAGCTATAGCTACTCCAAGTGAGGTGTATGAAACTGAGAGACAATTAGAAAACTGGATACATTATGGCATAGAAATTTCGGCAAGGCAGAATAGTTCGGCACTAGCAAGCCAAATATTGGAACCACTAAAAAAGTGGAAATGGCACATTAATTATTTAGGTAGTGAAATGGCAAATCGAAATTATACTTCGGCAGCCAACATATTACAGGCATTACCTCAAAATACTGAGAACGAGATTATCTTAAGAAGAACACAAGAAATTGGCCTTAAGGTTCTCAAGCTGATGTATCGAGATAACACAGATGAAGAAATATCACAAGAAGATATAGATGAACTTTATGATTATAGCACCTTGCAGCTTGAAAGTGCTGGACATGCCAGAAGCTTGTACAAATTGATTACAGGCATCTATCTTCCTTATGCGCTTCCTGATCTAGATAATCTAGATGACAGTATTGAATTACGTGATACTGAGAATAGGACTACAGAAGATATGATTTCAATCTTTCCAATCCCTGCATCTGATAAAATCATTATAAGTGCTAAGGCAGACATCAGTGATGTTCAGATATATGATACACTTGGTAAATTAATGGTTAACTTGAACGGTCAAACAACAAATACATTAGATCTCGATGTAAGTAATTTTAAAGCTGGAATATATTTTGTCAAATCTACCCTTCATAGTAGTGCACACTATACAAACAGCATTGTTGTCAAGTAAAATGAACAATTATGAATAAACTTGCTTTTACAATTATATTTCTACTACTCAGCTGCATAGTTGTTAGCCAAGAGTATTATTCAAAAATAGTCCCATTTAATGAAGGTGCTCCAGCTATTTCTGGGATATATAAAACTAATAGTTTATACTACTTGCCTGTAATATATTTGGAATTAAATACCACCCATAGTACTCTGATGGTCTTGGATGAGGAGTATTCTACTCGGAAAAGTATTGGTATTAAAAATTTTGCCTTTGCTCCCAATGATCTAACTTTTTTAAAAGATGAAATTTTCTTTTATGGTAAAGATAGAGCTCTGGCTAAGGGTCTAAAGTATGGCAAGCTACAGGAGGATTCTATTATACTTTACAATATGCTGCACTCCAAGGAGTATGATTTCCCCAGTGCGATAATTAATGATGGAAAAAATATTTTCTGCAGCTATTCTCATAGAAATCTAGATGATACTGACCGCCGGTATGCAATCAAAAAATTAGATACAGCAGGAAATGAATTGTGGTCTAGGAATCTCACTGAAGAATTCAGGAGATCTTTTACCTGGGATATGATCCTGTCGGTGGATAATAATATTCTTATTTCTTCAGGAGTAGCTCTAAATGACTTTAGCGGGGTGGTAGGTCTTATAGAAAAAATTGATACAGCGGGCAACACCATATGGACTTATCAGAGCGAGGATTATTTTGATGGTAGCGCCACTACAGCAAGAATAATAGAATTACCCAATAACCAAATAGTCCAGTTGTACAAGGTAGACAAGCGAGGTGATGACGAGTATATTCAGAACAATTGGTATCCTGAGCCTTGGAGAATGGCTTGGATAAATGATGATGGAGAAAGGTTATTCCATCTCACCTCTCAGCCATCCAGCGATATCATACCACGCTATTCTGATTTAGTATTAGGCAAGGGAGATTATTTTTTCGGGATAGGCTATTTAGAGGATTATAGTGATAATACTTATACTGCTATGGGCTTAGTAACAAAATTTGATCTTGAAGGAAAAGCACTATGGTCTAAGAAATATTTTCTGCCCGAATATAACTTAGAAGATCATGCCTTTAACTTTACAGACCTGATTGATGAAGGTGAAAAATTGACTATATCAGCGCAAATTACAAGCTTTACTGGACGAGACCTATGGATATTTAATTTAGACAGTGAGGGTAATTGTGTAGAAGATTTGTGTACAGAAATAACTGTTATAAGTCGGCCCAGTAAGATCATAAAAATTGATTCATACCAGTGGCAGCTTGCACCTACTATGGTAGAGGACTATCTGACGATATCTGGGGATGGGACCTTGCAAGCGTTTACTTATTTTATCAGTGATTATAACGGTAAAAAGTTCATGGAAGGGAAAGTGAACAATATCAATGAAGAAGCTATAGGAACAAGTACCCTTACGACAGGACACTATTTACTGACCATACAACTTGGTGATGGAACGTCCTCTTCTAGGAAGTTTTTTAAGTATTAGTAACTAAGTAAGTTCAGGTCTAAACTGAAGTTTAAGTTTAAATTCTAATAAGGAAATTCCAAATTCCAAGAAGCAGATCGGGATGCAAACCTTATGCCAACACCATCCATCTTTTCATACTGACTAAGGCGGTAGCCGCGCGGAAGTATCTTCAGTCTCGTCTGCTTGCTTTTTTTACAATGTCACAGTGTTGTCTATACTGTGTCCGAGACTGTAGATGTTTCCGCTCCACTCCGCTTCGATCAACATGAAAAGGGTGGTGTTGGAGTGGACTAAAGGCTTGTGGGTAGATCATCTTGAGAATCCTGAAATCTAGAAAATCCTGTTTCAGACAAAAGGCTCCTAGCGGGAACGGAGATACCTCCACTTCACTGTGTTGCGGTCGGCATGAAAAAGGGTGGAGCTACTAGAGTAATGGAATTAAACTTAAACTTAAACTTAAACTTAAACTTAAGAGAGCTTTATCTTGTCGTTACTGAAGATGTTTCCGCTCCACTTCGTTCCGGTCGAGAATCTTGCAATCTTGAAAATCCCGTTTCAGACAAAAAGAGAGGCTTGTGGGTAGAGCAATCATGAGAATCTTGCAATCTTGAAAATCCTGTTTCAGACAAAAGGAGAGGCTAGTGGTTAGATCATCATGAGAATCCTGCAATCTTAAAAATCCTGTTTCAGACAAAAGCCTCTAGCAACAACAGAGATAACTCCGCTTCACTACAAAACGGTCGGCATAAAAACCTGAAGTAAGACAACTTAATCTTAAACCTAATCTTAAACTTGATCAGTCCTCAAATACCTCAATACTCTTATTGGCCACGATAAGATCAGTAAACTTGCCTTTGAATCTGGTGGCTTTGACGAGGTGGTTATCTATCCAGTGGTAGTTGCCACCACGCGGCTTGCCCATGAGCATACCATGATATTTAAAGCCATGCTTATCCAGCCACGTTTCTGTGACTGTTCTGTGGTCTTCTGTTCTGGAGGTGAAGAAAGTAATGATGTGGCCTTCATCGTACCACTTATTTAGGATTTCTAAGGCGTCGGGATAGAGGGCTGCGGTGACCATTCTTTCTGGCTCTTCATTAGGGATATCATCACAGATAGTGCCATCTATATCTATCAGGTAATTTTTTGTTTCTTGGCCTAGTACAGGACTCAGGGTATTACCATCCTTGTCCTTTAGTTCTTTCAGCTGCTTACTCATAATAAGATTTTCGGTAGCTGACCTTTGTCTAGCTATCAGTTAAAATTAATGTAGTTAGAAGGGTCGACTGCTTGCCCGTCTTTCCATAGCTCAAAGTGAACATGTGGTCCGCTGGTATGCAGTCCAGTATTGCCTATGATAGCTATTGCTTCACCAGACTTTACTGTTTGACCTATTTTTTTAAGTAGGGTAGAGTTGTGTTTGTACACAGAGATCATATTGCTTTTGTGTTGTATGCTGATGGTATTGCCAGTTCTAGCAGACCAGTCGGCAGTAATGACGACACCATCTAGAATACTTTTGACAGGACTATCTTTTTCGGCCACGATATCTACCCCAAAGTGCTTACTCTCTGAATCGAATTTAGCACTGATCTCTCCTTCGAGAGGACTGCAAAAGTAATAATGATCTAAAGACAAATTCATAGATGAAATACCCTGATTTTGGCCTTTCATTGAATTATTTCTAATTTCTTGACCCGAAGTAGCCTCATTATCTAGTTTTACTTGAGTCGGATTGAGCATATTTTTGAGTCCATTAGTGTAGACGCGTTGGGCATCCAGCTCTGACTC
>CALLAE010000113.1 GCA_938002665.1 uncultured Saprospiraceae bacterium
TAGCATTTCAGCTTTGCCATTTACGTTAATTTCTAATTCTTCCATATTACAAGTTAAGCTTTTCGTGATGTAAAGAGCCTATTATTTACCTCAAAATATTCGGAGCACTAAATTTGATATTAGAATAATTGACACCTAGATTTGATCTTTATAGCTTTGCAATCAAATACTAATTATGAAATCATTTAGAACACTTTTCTTAGTATCTTGTCTATTTCTTGTCTCATGTGGTAGCGACCCAGATCCAGATCCCGTTTCAGATCCAGAAGAAGAAATGGTGCCATTGTCAGAAAAATTAATAGGTACGCATTATCTTTTTTCATATGAGGTTGCAAGTTGCGAAGACCTAACAGATATTATTACGCCTTCTTACGAAGACAGCAATGGATGTGTAGACGCAGATGGTGTACTTCATTGTAATACTTCTTATACATTCAATGCTGATGGTACAGCGACTTGGTCACAGACTATGGATGGCGAAACTGAAAGCGGTGATATTACTTACACTTACGATGAGGTAACCGACATGATCGGCATACCGGGTGGGTTCTCTAATGATGAACTTTTCATTTTCGATGAAGAAGGGTTACGATTTATAGACCAAGACAATCTTGGATGTCGTGAAATATTTGCATTCAGGAAGCGTGACTTTGAACCAAAGAATCTAGAGAGTTTGTCTGAAGAATTATTAGGAACCCATACATTATTTTCTTTCGAGATTTCAGGATGTTCCGATGTAGAAGATAATATCATTCCTTCTATTGCAGACAGTAATGGTTGTGTAGATGAAGATGGCAACCTTCACTGTAATGGTTCTTATACTTTTAATTCCGATGGATCTGTTTCCAAATCACTTACTCTTAACGGGACATCTGAAAGTAAAGTAGTTAATTATATCTACGATGAGGCAACTGATCTGATTCATCTGGTAGATGGTCTTCGTGATTACGAGTTCCTTGTTTTTGATGAAGAAGGGTTGCGATTCTTTGAGCAGGACAGTGATGGCTGTCGAGGAACTTTCACTTACAGAAAGTAAAATCTATTGTGACTGAATATAGGGCGGGTGACACAGACTATCTACAACTCCTTTCTGTATTCTTCCTTCTATTGGGAATCTATCCATTGGCATATTCAGTGTTTAGGGATTTATAATCAATTTAGGAATGGATGAAAAATCTCTTCTGACTAATTTGGGTTAGGCAATAGCACTAATCCTTGATAGGAGAAGAGATATCTATCAAAGCACCGTTGGGATCTTTTAGTAATAATCGTCGCTGTCCATAAGAGGTATCCATAGGTTTGCTGACGATTGTAAATTTTTCTGATTCTGCTAAGACAAACAACTCATCGGCGTTTTCAACTACAAAAGTGAGGTAAAATCCCTGAGGACTATTTCGAAATTCCTCAGGTACTCCTTCATGAGCTTTGTCTATGATTCCTAGTTCTAGATTTTTGTCTTTTGAAATGAGATGAATAAACCAATCGCTATCATAGTCAACATTGAAGTCGAACAATTTGGTATAAAAATATTTTGTTTCCTTCAGTTTGTCAGAACAAATATTGGTCATTAGTCGATTTAGCTTTGCCATGCTATATTGAGTCTTTATAAGATTGATGAATTAGTTGATAGCATTTAAAGCGTCATCTACATTTGCTCTTAATTTGTAGTTGGGATCATAGTGCACAAATTTGATACGCTGATCTTGACCTATTACGTAGGTAGCTGGCACGGGTAAGTATGGATTAGTATCACCATTTCTAGTCTGAACATAATCGCCCTTAACTTTGAATATCTTCTCATTGTACTCTTGAGTCACTCTAAAAAATACTTTGTAATCTTTCATGACCACATGATCTTCATCATAAAGAATCGGGAAAGTATAGCCATTCTCTTTAGAAAGTGCCAGAGAGTACTTTGGCATCTGAGGACTGACTGCAATTACCTTTGCTTTTCCAGTTTCAGTAATATCAATAATCTTGTCTTGAAATTCAGCTAAATGTTTTGTGCAATAAGGGCACCAGTCCGCTCTATAAAAGATTAATACTACTGGGCCATTCTTCAAGCTTTCCTTTAAGGAGATCATTTGGCCAAGTTCATTGTTAAGTTTGAAATCTGGCGCAATATCACCAACCTTCAACCCACCAAGCTGATTATTCGCAAAATCCGCAATGCCATATTTTGTTAAGTCCTCAGATTTTGATTGCGCCTGAGGAACTTGATTCTTTTGTTCTACTAGACTTTCATTTTTTTTACTTTCATTGCATGCATTCAATATGAAAGTTGTTGCTAGAATTAAAATGATATAATGTTTCATGTTTTTTATTTGTAGAGCTAGGTGAGAAGTTTTCTCGATAGTGTTTTATAAATTGTGTTACATGGCTTTTGTCTATTACTAGAAGTCGAGTATTAAAGCCATTGTAATATAGGAAAAAATGGTTTTTAGAAATGTGGCTGCCTACAAAGAATGTACTGGTGAGATCGTTATACTAACTCTCATCACGACACATCTTTAAAATACTGACACATCCTTTGTCAAAATTAATTTAACTTTAGGTAAGAACACTTCACATGAAAAATATTATATACAGCCTATTTCTCCTTCTTTTCTCATTTTCTAATAGCACTGCGGCACACATACTCAGTGGGAATATCGGCTATGAGTGCCTAGGAAATGGAGATTATATTTTCACCATAGAAATGGAAAGAGACTGTTATAGTGGTGGTGCATTTTTCGATGATCAGATAAATGTTGCTATCTATAGTGAGGGTATTCTTCTGCACGACCTTAATATAGGGCGAGGACCAATAATCGATGTAGTCCCTGAGGATTATGAAAATTGTGTCCCGACTGATTTTGACGTATGTAGAGAAGAGACAAGCTATGTATTTCAGGTTAACCTCCCAGTCATAGACAAGACCTATACTATAGCACATCAGAGATGTTGCTGGTCAGAAATAATAGGAAATATTCTCAATCCCGGTGAAACTGGAATTACCATTACCACAGATCTGACACCACTTGCACAGACTATCTGTCATTCTCAGGAGATCTCTACTGTCCCTATTTCCTTTCTTGCCTGCCCTAACACTGAAGTCAATATAGATCTTCCCTTACAAGATAGCGAAGGTGATAGTTTAGTGTACGAGGTGTGCCTGCCTTACAGAGGTGGTGGTTTTGTAGGTGCAACAGGGGGAAATCCTACTGGATGTATGGGGATTACTCCCATGCCTGCCTGCCCTCCCCCATACGAAGAGTTAGAATTTGCGCCTGGTTATGATTATGACAACCCCTTCCCCACAGTAGATGGTTTTAGTTTTACTAATGGCGTCTTGCAATTCACACCTAGCACTCTAGGTCATTTCCTGACTGGCTTATGTATATCTGAGTATAGAAATGGAGAACTATTGAGTAGTAAGCAAGTCCCGCTGGCAGTAGTATCAGAGATTCCTGGTTCCTCTAGCACTGAAGAAATCTTAGTAAATGAGTGGCACATTGAGAATCTTAGTTCTACGCATCTTAGTCTAATGTCATCTGTAAGATCTAAGCAAACTCAGCTTAGCTTGTATAATATTTCTGGGCAAGAATTATACTTAGAAACAGAAGATAGCGAGAATGGAAAGCAGCTCAGCGTAGGCCACTTAAATTCTGGAATCTACTTCATCAAAATAGAAGATCAGAACACATCACAAACTATCCGTTTTTTCAAGCCGTAACGAATACTCAGCTTATAAGCTGGTAACGAAAGTGTATCTAGAAATTATACGTCAGGCCGAAGTTTAGGTAGCTCTGGATTTTTGGTGCTGAGCTAAGGCAGTCTTCGCAGCCCAACGCTGATAGCTCGTCCACTGATAATTTTTCTCCTTCAAAGTCTGACTTACGCAGGCCAAAGGCAAAGCCCACTCCTATACCTTTCCACACCTCGAAAGATAAAGTGTTCAGCCAAGTGTATTCAAAAAGACCCGCTTCGAAAGAAGCCCCATCTGGCTCTTCTGGATTAAAGAGTACTTTTTGCACCTCGCCTTTTCCGTATGGGATGAAACTCGTAAGCGTAGAGGACCAATTGACTTTCTTGCCGTAGACTCTAAAGTCATTATAATAATCCACACGGACTTTGGCACCTATGGCACCTTGATTAGTTAGTCTTGAGATGCCAGAAAAAGCATAATGAAAATTAAGTGGATGCACCATAACTGATAGGTTTCTCGAAGGAAGCCAAGTGACCCCTAGTCCTGCATCAAGAGTACCTGGGCTCAGAAAGTTTTTCAGTAAGGAGGTATTTAGCTCCGCTTGTGCGGAGATACCGAAGGTCTCAGAAATCTTATAGCCACCAAGTGCTGATAGATTAAAAAGGTCTACCAGTGCATTGTCGAAAAGGCCATCATTATTGGTTGCAATATCTGCATTGCTCCTGTCCACGTCTTGCCATGATTCTGTTATGACACCTTTGTTATTAAGAAACCAGTTATCCTTGTTATAATTAGCAAAGCCTGTAAGACCTATATTGAGTCCAGTAGTGGCAGCTCTAGGGTTAGGATTAGCGACCCAGCCGTAGGACTTATTCAGATTAAAACCTAGGATGCCATTGACACCAGTTTTCCATCCAGCGAGTACATCTATGTTGTCTTGGTATAGATCCACTTCTCCTTGTAAGGCATTTATTTGAGCTTGGAGGTCTGCCATCTTAGATATCTTATCAGACTGTAAGGCTCTTAGTTCCTCTAAGGTCCCAATATTTTCCTGCCCAGAGATATTTCCAGAGATCGCAAAAACTAGAAGAAAAGTTATGTATAGGATACTACGCATAGTAAAATTAAATTTTTAGTAACAAGGTCTGGCTTCCAAATATATAGCTGTCCAGAGCAAATGATGTTAAGCTTAAGTTATAAGCAAAAAAAAGGCTGTGCAAATATGCACAGCCTTACATAAAGTATGTAATTATTTGTCTTATAAAGCGTAAGAAAGACCTACACTGTATCTGCTTTGTGTTTCGCTAGACTCACTATCAGCTTTTCTGATACCATAAGTAACACCTACACCTATCCCTTTCCATACATTGAAAGCGAAAGTGTTAGTCCACTCATAGAAAGAAGAACTAGGCTTATCTGTTCCTGCAAGTATTCCATCTTCAGGACCAAAAGTTGCTGTAGAGTACGGCAAAAATGCTTCTAATATAGATACCCATGCTATACCTTTAAGGATTTCTCTATTGTAACCAGCCTTAATTTTCGCACCTGCTGCATTTGAGAATGCAGGATTGTCTCCGAAAGTCCAGTTATAATTAAGTGGGTGAACCATTAGATAGAATGCATCAAACGGTGTCCAAGTAACACCAGCACCGATATCCAGACGACCAGGATTATTGAATATATTTTCTCCTAGGATACCCGTGTTATACTGAAGACCAGCAGAAAGTGCTAGATTCTTCATGATCTTATAACCATAAAGAGAAGAAAGATTCAATTTGTTAGGCGCAATAGATGGATCTTGAGAACCTGGTTCTAAAGTATTAGTATCACTGCTCACTCTACCTAGAGCTACAGCTGCTTCATTGTACAAGAACTGCTTGTCGTCATTGTATCTAAGAGCTCCAATAAGATCCGCAACGATAGAGTTAGTTGTAGAGTTGATATCAGCATTACCGATCCAGTTATCAAATCCATTGAAGTTTCCACCTATGGTTCCTACTAGACTGTTAGTCCATCCAGGATACGTATCCATAAGTCCTTGAATAGCTGCGATGTCAGCTTCTGCATCAGCAATCATTGCTTCTTTATCAGCTTTAGCCGACTTAAGACCGTCTAAATCTAATCCTTCCCAGTTTTGCGCTTGGGCGAACCCGAGAGAAAGAAACATGGTAATAAATAGTAGTAAATGTCTCATTATTAAATTTTGTTAGTTAAATAAGTTTTTAAATTAATTATGTATCTCGATTTTAGAATTACTTACCTGGTTAAGCGGAAAAATGACTTTATTTCCACTTTCTGCAATGATAATCATAGAGGACTTATCCATTTCTACAATCTTCCCAGATACCCCATCTAGAGTAACTGTATCTCCTACATCAAATTTTCCTTTGGAATAATAAGAAGCAAGAAAATTTGACATTGACGATTTTGAAGCTAATCCATAGCCGATCGCAAAGGCCAATACTATTCCACCGATTATTAGGGATATATTTTGAGATAGGAACGCGGTATCAATTTGTGCTGCAGTTAGGGCACTGATCACAATATTGATCATTAAAAAATAAAAAACAAAAGTCGATATCATTCTAGCTGACGGAATTCCTAAGGATTCCAACGCTGATTGGGTTACTCCTTTTAGCCCATCAGCTAACAATGTACCTACAATTAGCACAATACTAGCAACTATAAGTCTAGGAATCAAATTAAATATACTTATTACTAGTTCTGAAACCGCAGGCATGCCTAAAACATCTGTAGCTGCCACCATGAAAAACAGTATAAGAAAGTAGTAGATTACTTTACTTACTACTGTACTTATCTTAATCTTGATATTAGACTTTTCTACTATCTCTATTTCATTAAGCTTATCTCCTATTCTATCAATATTGAGAGAAACCATTGCTTTTTGGAAGATTTTTGAGACAATCTTAGCTATAATAAAGCCAACTATTGCAATCAACACAGCTGTCAGAAACTTAGGAACGCCTTCTGCAAAGCTAGACAGTAGGTCAATTAAAATTCCTGAATCAGATAGAGCATAAATGAGCATTTCAGATTATTCTAGGGTTAAAATTATAGGTTATTCTGCCCTATCAGATACATTTTCATCATCTGACTTCTCTTCAGTTCCACCTGATACATTGACGACATAGGACACTACACGTGCAAAGTAAACATCTATAATGTTAGTAATGAAAGAAAGACCCCCAAGATTCCCATCTACACTTTTTTTAATCTTGTCGATATTATCAGTGTAGTCCTTTTCTTGCTCCTCCTCTAATAGCTTGAAACTATTTTTTTTCTCTCCCATCAGTCCTCCTTATATTTTTCTAAAAAAGTATGTCTAAACTTCTGTTTTGCCCTCTTTATCTTCATTTTTATAGCACTTTCAGACTTGTTTAATATCTCTCCTATTTCTCTGATCGACATTTCGTCTTGATATTTCATTAATAAAATAGTCTTGTCTCCCGTGGGTATTTCCTCTAGTATGACCTTCAGTCTTTTCACATTCATTTCTAATAGAAAAGCGTCTTCTACATCATCTTCTACATCCATGTTGTCTAAGAAATCATCTACATAGACACTGGGATCCTTTTTCTTTCTTCTGAGAAAATCAATGCAGTAGTTATATGAAATGGAGTATATCCACGTGGAAAACCTACTTTTACCACTAAACTTCGACATATTGATGAGGATCTTCATCATGATGTCTTGAGTAGCATCCTCCGCCTCCGCTTCATTCTTTAGTAATGAAATACACTTTCCAAAGATTTTTCCAGAATACCTTTTATAAATCAAGTTGAAATAAGCGACATTCTGTGTCTCGACGTATAGCTTTACCAACTCTTCATCTGATACTTTTTTAGTGATATCAGTTGATAACAAGGGACTTAACAGATTGATCAAAATATTATATTTTTAATGGGATACTATGTTAGACGTCAAAAAACAGGAAAGTTACCTAGTTTTTATATATAAAAAGAGGTAATGCGTAAATCGCACTACCTCTACCCTAACCAAAATGAAACCTGAATTGGACTGGTTAAGTCCAAAGCTTCAAATTATATAATAGGTTTAATAATTCAGCAATTCCTATGAGGTTATTAGTGAAAATTTAGATTTTGTCAAAAAAAATTCAACAATGAGGTCTTTTTTATGCATAATATTCAGTCTTATAACTGCTATGCCTTCGGCTATCAGCCAAGATGATTCTGCCTTTTTTATCAAAAGCATCTATGACTATACTTTAGAAAAAGGGTCCTGTGACCAGTGGTTAGCTCATCTTTCAGACAGTATAGGAGGGCGGCTAGCTGGTTCGGAAAATGCTGAATTGGCTGTAGATTACAGCTATAGGGTAATGGAGGGGTTTGAAAATGTAGATAAGACTACAAAGCAGCCCTGCACTGTGCCCAAGTGGGAAAGAGGAGACAAAGAAGAGGTCAAAATTATGTGGGGAGATGACATGAGAGAGCTAAAAGCACTCTCACTAGGCAATACTATCGGAACTGGAGCGGCAGGGATAAAAGGAGAGGTTATAGAGGTCTTCGGTCTAGATACTCTAGAAGAACTGGGTTCTGCTGTGCTCAAGGATAAAATTGTCTTCTTTAATAGACCTATGGACCCTAAAAGACTCCGTACTGGGCATGCTTATGGTGAAGCCGTGGACCAGAGAGTGCATGGTGCCTCTAGAGCCTCTAAACATGGAGCAAAAGGTGTCTTAGTCCGGTCAGTAACGACCTTACATGATGATCTGCCGCATACAGGCGTACAGAGCTACGCTGCTGATATAGAACCTATTCCCTCACTGGCTATAAGCACTAATGATGCGAACTATCTCAGTAAGGTCTTAGAGAGTTCTAAGGTAGAGGCTTACATCAAAAACAATCCGCAAGTACTAGATTCTGTGACGTCCTATAACGTCATAGCAGAAATAAAAGGCTCTGAATTTCCAGACGAAATAATACTAGTAGGTGGACACCTGGACTCATGGGATGTAGGTGGTGGAGCACATGATGATGGCAGCGGCTGCGTACATGCCATGCAGGTTTTCAAGACTTTCGAAGCTCTGAATTATAAGCCTAAAAGAACCCTAAGATGCGTTCTCTTTATGAATGAAGAAAATGGCCTAGGAGGAGGGAAGGCATATGCTAAAAACTCTAATGCTCATAATGAATTTCACCTTGCTGCCATAGAATCTGATGCGGGAGGTTTTACACCGAGAGGTTTTGGTTGTTCTGCTCATCCTTCAGTATTCAAACCTTTTCTGGCTGCCCTACAGGGTTTTGAAGAATTCTTAGAACCTTATGACCTCTACATCAAAGCAGGTGGTGGGGGTGCCGATATCAATCCTCTAAAATCGCAAAAGGGGTTGCTGATAGGATTTAGGCCTGATGGGTCTAGGTACTTTGATTTTCATCATACTACTGCGGATGTTTTTGAAAATGTAAACGTGAGGGAACTTAGACTAGGGGCTGCTGCCATTACTAGCTTGGTCTACTTGATAGACCAAAAAGGACTTTAAGATGAAAGAAGTCACCATACAAGGGAAGACCTTTGAGGTCTATCTAAGTGCTGAAGAAATCGCCGAACTTACCTCTACTCTAGCTGCACAATTAAATGAAGCGTATGGCAATTTCAAATTAGATGTCATACTGATAAGTATCCTAGACGGGTCTTTCATCTTCATGGCAGATCTGGTACGTAAGCTTACTTTCCCTCACCAAATTCATTTTGTAAAGATCAGGTCTTATCAGGATACAGAGAGCACAGGAGAGGTAGAATATGTACTAGACGTAGATGCAGACGTCTCTGACAAGCATGTCGTCGTCGTAGAAGATATCATAGATACAGGGCTAACAATAGAGTCCTTTGTAGATAAGCTAAATAAGTCTAATCCTCTTTCTGTAAAGATCTGTACACTGCTGAGTAAGCCAGAGGTACATAATGATATCGTCGACATAGACTTTGTGGGTAAGGAAATACCTGCAGAATTTGTAATCGGGTATGGATTAGACCTAAATGGCTATGGTAGGAATCTGCCAGATATATATAAGCTGAAAGTATAATCTATTAAATAACCCAATGCCTATTTCTATAAAGCGATAAATAACTTAATTTTGCCATCCGAATTTGACCCATGGTGTAATTGGTAACACACCAGTTTTTGGTTCTGGCATTCTAGGTTCAAGTCCTAGTGGGTCAACAAAAAGCCTCAGAAACTTATGTTTTTGGGGCTTTTCTTGTTTTGGGATGTGGTAGTATATGTCACCCTTTCAGGGTTTATTGTTTATGAGGAGTGGTTTGGATTGAATGAATTCAATCCTTTTTGTATGTCGCCCCGTTGGGGCTATTTGAATTTGCTCTCATAGATGGGATAAGAAACCCTCATAGTTAGATGTGGGGAGCTAAATTTTGCTCATTCTGCTTAAAGTTAGAATAGGACGGAAGTGAAAACTGACCCAGGTTGTATGTCACCCTTTCAATGTCCACTTTTTGTTTTAGGTGTGCACACGATTAGTTTTTTTACCTCTGGGATCTTCTAGTGGGCAGCCTTGGTTGGCCCATTCGAGATGCTGCCGTCACACAGGTCTGTAACCTCTCTTGCGTCAAGGAGTAGAACATCCTGATAGCTGTCTTTTAGGTCAGATACGCCTACGACGTCGACGCTATAGTTTGTATTTCGCCCCGTTGGGGCTATTTGTGTTTTGCTTCTTAGGTTGGATAAGAAACCCATATGGCTAGATGTGGGGAGCTAGTTTTGCTCTTTCTATTTAAGGATAGAATAGGGCGATAGTGGAATGAGTGGTCACGCAACAACGTGATGGAAGCAAGTAAAGCTCGTTTTCAAGTGAACCTCGATATCAATCGAGGGTATCTGGGAAGTTAAACCTCAGCTCTCTATCACTTCTTTCTTCCGCTTTTTTCATTGATAAAACAGCTCGCAAAAAATTTACCATAGAACTCATCCGCCATACTGCACTCAGGCTAATCGCTCATGAGTCCTATATATCTGTTAAGTGGTAACTGACACAGTTTGTATGTACCCTTTCAGGGTTGTGGTTGTCTATTACTTTTTTTGGGATTGAATGAATTCAATCCTTTTTGTATGTCGCCCCGTTGGGGCTATTTGAATTTGCTCTCATAGATGGGATAAGAAACCCTCATAGTTAGATGTGGGGAGCTAATTTTGCTCATTCTGCTTAAAGTTAGAATAGGACGGAAGTGATAACTGACCCAGGTTGTATGTCACCCTTTCAGGGTTGTAGTTGGTATAATACTTTATTGGGATTGAATGAATTCAATCCCTGATTATATCGCCCCGTTGGGACTATTTCGTATTTGCTTTCCTAGATTGTATAAGAAACCCTCATGATTAGATGTAGGGAGCTAATTTTGCTCTTTCTATGTGGGAAGTTAAACCTCAGCTCTCTATTACTTCTTTTCTTCCGCTTTTTTCATTGATAAAAAAGCTCGCAAAAAATCTAGATGTTTAAAGGAATTTTTGCGCCACTGCGTTCTGCAAAACCATAGAACTCATTATGCAAACTGCACAGAGGCTAATCGCTCACGAGTTCTATATATTCTGTTAAACATCACTTTTGGCTTCGATCTACAAATTATGCGTTAATCTTGTAGGGTTCTTTCTGCATTCAATCCCTGATGTATTTCGACCCGTTGGGGCTACTAGGTTCAATAGACTTTTTCTAGTTCAGTATTGTCTAGCCACTTGCTCCACTTTTTGTTGTAGGTGTGCACACGATTAGTTTTTTTACCTCTGGGATCTTCTAGTGGGCAGCCTTGGTTGGCCCATTCGAAGATGCTGCCGTAGAGGTTACGGACCTGTGTGAAGCCGCGGGCTAGCAGCTGCTCTCCTATCTTTTCACTTCTGTAGCCGATGGAGCAATAGATTACTATAGGTGTATCTTTTGGTACTTTATCTAGCACGTTCCATTTAGGTGCCTTGTGGCCTAGATACTGAGCTCCTGGGATATGACTGACTAGATATTCTTCCATCTCTCTTGCGTCAAGGAGTAGAACATCCTGATAGCTGTCTTTTAGGTCAGATACACCTACGACGTCCACGCTATAGTTAATCCATTTGTTAACTGTTCTATTAAATTCTGGATTTTCGCAACTAGCTAAGGTGCCCTCTACCCACTGAGAAGTTCCAAAGAATGAAGAGAACATTAGATTAAATAATAAAAAATATTTTTTCATGATAGTTTTTGTGGGCCTTGTCCAACGTGGTCATCTAAGATGGTTCCATCCTGACAGTACTGGCTAAGGTGCTGTTTTAGTTTTGCAATTTCTGTCAGGTATTTATGTGGATAGAGCATGTGAATATTGGGGCCAGCGTCAAGCGTGAAGTAGACTGGTATATATTTGCTGGTTCTGAATTCCTTAATTTCATTAATGATGGAAATGGTATTAGGTTCCATGAGCATGTAAGGCGGTGTGGAGGCCATCATCAAGGCATGCAGCGTCAGGGCTTCTTTTTCTACGATAAGACCGAAGGTTTCTATATCTCCGGTTGTCATTGCTTGATTTAATTCTTCTAGGTGCTTGTGCGCTTGCTCGAAACGGTTGAGGGCATAGGGGTTATTCTCCATCAGTGCATGGCCTGCAGTGGATGAAACAGATTTTTCTTTTTTAGAGACTATCAAAATGTCATCGTGAAAGTCATTGAACACAGGATCAAAAGACTCGCCAAAGGGAATAGCGTACTCATTAGAACTGGCATTGGATATTGTGGTATCGCCCCAAATTGCTAAGGGACCAAAGACAGATCTGGAAGCGCTGCCACTACCTAATCTTGCTAGCATAGAGGCTTTATTAAAATCAATATTTTCTCTGTCATGAAGTTCCTGTTCAATAGACAACAAGCAAAGCGCTAAGGCTGACATGCTAGATGCGGAGGAGGCAATGCCTGAGGAGTGGGGAAAAGAGTTGCTACTTGCGATCTTGAATTTGTGCTGCTTTATGAGAGGTAAATCTTCTTTTATACTTTCTAAGTAGGCGACAATCTTGGTTTCAAAAGCTGGTTTGGTTTCACCTTCGAAAGTAAACTGAACTGAGGGACGGACCAATTCCTGATCTGACCTCTGATACTGAATTTCAGTTATAGTGTGGGCATTGCTAAGTGTAAAGCTGATGGAAGGGTTAGAAGGTAGTTGTCTTCCGTGCTTTCCCCAATATTTTACTAGCGCAATATTAGATGGGCTTTTCCACTTTACAATTCCTTCTTTCACTTAATTACCGTTTAGCTTGTCTTGTTCTATTCTATAGGAGATATCAAAATCTTGTAGTACGGCATCAAGGATTTCGTATTGACCCCAAGTATAACCTTCCTTGAGATCATAACTATAAAGCTTAGAAGCGTTATGCCAATACATGGCTGTAAACCTTCCTCTCACTCCTTTGATGAGATCGAACATGTTTTTATCTAGTTCTTTCTCGATCATTTTGACCATAATTTTTCCTTGCAACTTAGTCAACTTACGCAGTGGTGCTTCAAAATCTCTTTTGAGTTCTTCTTGCAGCTTCTTTATATGCTTTTTTCGCTTTCTTCTGCTCATGGTTTTTGTCACATGCTCAGTTTCTTTAAATATTCTAATGGCTTGTTTTGCATAGGGATAAACCACGGCAGCGTAGCGTTTGAACTTCATGTACTTTCTATAATCCGCCTCATCTTTGAATGATCTCAAAGAAGTGATGCTTATATCATCAAGCGTCTCCATGATCAGCGTATCACCTGCCTCGGTAATCATTGCTGTCATGATACGACCATCAATCTTGGTCTCAAACATATCCAAGTCTTCATCTCCATAATCTAAAGTGTCTGCTAGGACTCCTGGAGCAGTATCATTTTGGGCCAAAAGCCCTGCGGAGGTCAACAGTAATATAAAGGTCAAGTATCTCATAAATCCGGCTTTCTAAGGCAAAAACGGAAGGATTATAATAATGTTACTAAAGAATTTGTTAACATTTGAGGGACGAAGTTATACATTAATGACAAATCACGCATTATAGCGCGCATCTCAAGATATACAGCCTACTTTTTTTCCATCATTGGGCACCCCATGCTCATCGTCATGTATGTATTGTTACTTTATCTTAAAGTGAATCCCTACCTATTTCCTTATAGTCAAGGAAAGGAATTGGGTACACTTTCACTGATAATATTCTTCACTTCTGTATTGATTCCAGCTATTGCTATTCTTCTTATGCTCGGGGTAGGTTTTATAAAAAGTCTCGAAATGCGGAGTCGGACTGAACGTGTAGGTCCACTCATTGTAGTCGCCATCTGCTACATCTGGCTTTATCTCAATATCAGAACCCATAATGCTATCCCAATTCCGTATGCTAATTTTATCTTGGGTTCTGTCATTTCTCTATTTCTGGCTTTCTTTATCAACAACTTTAGTAAGATCAGCCTGCATGGTGTGGGCATAGGTGGCCTGATCATGGCTACTCTACATCTTATAAGTTCTTATGGTAAAGGGCATATACAGTTATCTATTATGGGTTCGAATTTCGAGATGCATAATATATTGATCATCACTCTATGCCTTTTATTGGGAGGTATGATACTTTCCTCTAGGCTCTACCTAAAGGCACATACAAATGAGGAAATTGCTGGAGGATGCATGGTGGGGGTGCTGGGTCAAGTTGTGGTGATTTTGTTTTTTTAGTTTTGATTAATGCCTTCCGGGATGCCCACCTATTCGCTTCCGAGTTCTGTATAGGTAACTCTCTGTGTTGCTCAAATCAAAATACCTAGAAGCATATCTTATCTAGGTCACAACACCTAGACAATCGCATCTTTCCTACTCGAATTCCAATTTGCGGCTGTTTTGTGAGAAGGAGTATCCGTAACATGGTCGATTAAATCTGATTTTAACAGCCTAGCTATTCGAAGAATTTCATTTGCTTAGTGTGGTCTAGTTCGGCGAGCATTTTGAAACTCTTTCTGTGGAGTGGTGTAATGCCGTGTTCTCTTATGCCATCTCGATGGGCAGCCGTGGGGTAGCCCATATTGGTATCCCATGAGTAGAGTGGGTACTTTTTAGACATTCGTGTCATATAATTATCTCGTTCTACTTTAGCGAGAACGGAGGCTGCAGCGATGGAGTAGTATTTGTCATCACCTTTGATAATGCATTCGAAGGGGATATTTTTGAAGGGCTTGAAGCGATTGCCGTCTACTAGGATGAATTCTGGCTTAGGGCTTAGCTCAGCGATGGCTTTGTGCATGGCTAGGATGGAGGCATTGAGAATATTTATTTTATCGATTTTTGCGGGGGTGACTTTTTTTATGCTATAACCTAAGGCTTCTTTTTTTATAAAGGCATACAGTTCGTTTTTCTGGATACTGTTTAATTGCTTAGAGTCACGGAGGAAAGGATGAGAGAAGTCTCTAGGTAATATTACTGCTGCAGCAAAGACTGGTCCTGCTAAGCAACCTCTACCTGCTTCATCTGTGCCGGCTTCTATTTTTGATTCAGTATGATATGGTAAAAGCACTGTCTCGTTCTTACAGAAGTAAAGATGCTTATTCTTTAAAAGAAATGAACGAATATCGTGAGCAAAAAACCGCTTTCTTTGTTCTAATTATATGTTCGAGACCTTCTACCAAAACCGTAAAGTTTCCATAGCTGCTTTTTTGATTCTGGCGTCCTTATCGGCTATTCTTTTGCCGCAGCTTAAGTTTGCCTTCAATTTCGAGCAATTCTTCCCTCAAGGCGATGAAGACCTAGAGTTTTTTCAGGAGTATATTAAGGAGTTTGAGACAGATGACAACTTTTTATTGGTTGCTCTAGATAATAAGCCAACTGTCTTTGATACTAGTTTTCTCCGTAAAGTGGAAGCATTTTCGAAAGAAGCCTACAAAGAGATACCTTATGTCAAACTGGTACAATCTTTACCAAACTACCGATACCCAGTCATGACTCCTTTTGGCCCTACAACAGTACCTGCTCTTCACCTCGATAAGCCTGAACAACTTAAGTCAGATTCTATAAGACTAATGAAAGACGAAAGGGTTCTCTATAACCTCCTAAATCTCGCTGCTACCTCCACTGCCGTAGTTATAAAAACTGATGACAATATACAAATGGAAGCCTCAGACAGCATCATGGAAGCGGTCTACAAACTACTAGACAAGCATGAATTAGATGATTACCATTTACTAGGCCGAGCCTATTTTCAATCAGAACTAGCTAAACTACAATTTAAAGAAATAATGATCTCAACCGTGATCAGTGGCATTCTTGTGTGCTTAGTCATGATTTTAATATTTAAAAAATGGGCAAGTATTTTTGTGGCATTGAGCTCTATAGGTGTCGGGTTGATGATATTCATGGGATTCTTGGCATTGTTGGGTAGAGAGTTATCGGTAATGGCTGCACTCTACCCTATCCTCATGCTCATAGTAGGCACAAGTGATGTCATACACATTATGAGTAAATACCATGATGAACTGCGTAAAGGCAATTCTAAGCGGGAATCTATGAGGGTCACCATAAAACAAATCGGGCTGGCCACACTGCTCACTTCACTCACCACAGCGGCGGGCTTTGCGACTTTGCTGAGCTCTAGAATAGGGCCCATACAAGAGTTTGGAGTCAATTCTGCTATAGGTGTTCTGATTGCTTATGTTGTAGTCATCGGCTTTACTTGTCCTATGCTCTCCTTGTTCTCAAAGGACCAAATGATAACAACACAAAAAAGCATGAATAGATGGTCTGGGATGCTCAGCTGGGCCTATAAATTTAGTATTGAGAAAAGAAGGGCAATCACTATGGTATCTTTGTTCTTCTTGGTCTTATTTGGGATAGGTATTTCAAAAATTCATACTAACTACGACCTCTACACTAATTTGCCCACAGGAGAAAAAATATCTGAAGACTTTCTGTACTTCGAAAAAGAGTATGCTGGATTCAGACCATTAGAGCTGGCTGGGACTCTACAAGGAGATTATAAAATCTATGACCATGAAGTCATCAGCGCTGTAGCAAAAACGGAGGACTACTTAAAATCACTACCCGAAATACAAACTGCCTTTTCAATGGGTACGATAGCAAAGAGTCTAAACCAAATGCTGAAACGAGCCAATGAATCTGCCTATGTTATTCCTGAAAAAGAGGACTATAGTAAAGTCAAAAAAATGCTGGTTACTCTACCCTCTATAGGCACCGATGCGCTTATAAGTAAGGACAAAAGTATGACTAGAATAAGTTCCAAAATCAAAGATGTCGGTGCAGAAAATATTAAAGTTATGAGTGCTAAAGTAGATGACTGGCTAGACAAAAATATCGACCCACAGATAATACAGTTTGAGCAAACTGGCACGGGTTTATTGCTGGATAAAAACTCTGAATTTGTTAAGGACAGTCTAATACAAGGTCTGCTTATTGCCTTAGCGATTGTGAGCCTGCTCATGGGTTTGCTCTTTAGGAATTGGAAAATGTTACTACTGGCGCTGGTTCCTAACCTCATTCCTTTGCTTTTTGCAGCGGCGCTCTTAGGATTTACTGGAGTGGCCTTGGAAGCTGGGATATCTATTGTGTTTGCCATCATTTTTGGTATTGCAGTGGATGATACTATACATTTTTTGAGTAAGTATAAGCTAGCAAAGGACAACCATAATGGTGACACAGAAAAAGCCTTGGAAATTACATTTCAAGAATGCGGGAAAGCCATAATTTTCACCAGTATCATATTGTTTTTTGGGTTTTTAGTATTGCTGTTTTCTAGTAATCAGCCTTCTGTGATTATCGGCTTGTTAATTTCAGTTACTCTAATTTCTGCTTTGGTAGCGGATCTTACTATACTGCCAGTGCTGATAAGAAAATTCAAAATATAATATCTTCTAAATCTAGTTTGCTGGGTTAGGAACCAACTCGTGAATAGCATTTATCTTTTTAATGATGTCGGCATCAAGAACCACACCTGCACTGTCAATGTTTTCTTTTAACTGCGTCAAGTTAGTTGCTCCGATAATATTACTGGTCAAGAATTGCTGTTGGTTTACCCAGGCGCAGGCCAACTGTGCAAGCGAGAGGTCAGCAGCTTTTGCTATCTCGTAATACTGCTTGGTAGCAAGAAGATTGTTGTCAGAATTATAGCGCTGATAATGTTTAAATTTATTCAATCTACATTCTGATGTATCTGTGCCATCTATGTACTTATCAGTCAAGCGACCACAGGCTACTGGAGAGTAAGCCATCAAACCACAATTTTCACGAACTGATATTTCTGCTAGTCCTATTTCGTAGCTACGATTGAGCAAGTTATAAGGGTTCTGTATAGCCATGAATCTAGGCAAGTCAAATTGCTCTGCTATCCTCAGATAATTCAGTGCTCCCCAAGGTGTTTCGTTGGAAATACCTATGTATCTGATTTTGCCCTGCTCAACAAATTCTCCCAATACTTCCAGTCTCATCTTGAAATTATCTTCCCAGCCCTCTTGATGCTCATAGCCACGACGGCCAAAAAAATTAGTCCATCTTTCTGGCCAGTGAATGTAATATAGATCTATATAATCAGTCTGTAATCTTTTTAGACTGCCCTCTACCGCAGCACGAATACTTTCACGGGAATAGACTTTGGCATCTCTTATATGCTTAGTGTAGGGGCCTGGGCCAGCTATCTTGGAAGCTATAATGACTTTTTCTCTATTCTTTCTCGAAGCTAACCAAGAGCCTATTATCTTTTCCGTACTGCCATAGGTTTCTGCTCTTGCCGGCGTGGAATAGAGCTCAGCAGTATCAAAGAAATTAACTCCTCTATCCAACGCATAATCCATCTGTTCCCAACCTTCTGCTTCTGTATTCTGCTCTCCCCAGGTCATGGTGCCTAGACAAATGACGCTGACATCAATGTTGGTGTTTCCTAGTTTTCTGTACTTCATTTTTGGATTTAGAATTTGGGGGTAAAAATAAGATGTTTGGTGGTTTGGTGGGTGCAATGGGTTTGGTGGGTGCAATGGGTTTGATGGGTGCAATGGGTTTGATGGGTGCAATGGGTTTAATAGGTTTGGTGGGTTTAATGGGTTTTAGTGGGTTAGTATTCGCTGTGACGTTCCCAATAATTTTGGTCTTCTATTTCAGAGATGATCTGTAGGTAGTTACCGTAGCGCAATTCGCTGATTAGTCCTTCCTCTATCTTGTCCTTTACTGCGCATTTGGGTTCATTGCGATGGGTGCAGTCTTGAAATTTGCATTGTGCAGAGGCTGCAAAAAATTCTTTGAAATTATGGGCGACATCTTGGACTTCTAAATGATTGAAGCTAAGGGTCTTGATACCTGGAGAATCTATTATAAAAGTATCATCTCCTAGATCAAACATTTCAGCGAAGGTAGTTGTGTGCTGACCTTTGCCGGTGTACTGAGAGATATCCTTAGTCTTTAGTTCTAGATCAGGATGTAGTCTATTCAGTAAAGATGATTTGCCCACACCTGATTGTCCACTGATAAGCGTGGTCTTGCCTGCTATAATTTTGTTTAATTGTTGGATGCCTTTGTTTTCTAGAGCAGAAGAAATATAGCAATGGTAACCTATGCTCTGGTAGATCTCTTTTAGAAACTGATAGACTGCTAAATCTTCGTCAGTGTACACATCCCCCTTATTAAAAACAACATGGACTGGGATATCATAGGGCTCAGTCATCAACAAAAAACGATCAATGAATCCTTGCTTTAGTTTAGGCTCTACAACGGTGACTATAAGTAAGGCCTGATCAATGTTGGCTGCAAGAATATGAAGGAAATGTTTTTTTCTAGGAGATTGTCGGATAACATAATTCTTTCTATCCTGTATCTCTTTGATGATACCAGTCTCTCCTTCTTGATCATTTCCAGTTTCTAATTCTATGAGCACTCTATCTCCAACAGCGACAGGGTTAGTTAATTTCTTACCTGCTAATCTAAACTTACCTATCATCCTACAGGGTATTATTTCTCCACCCTCTAATCTGACATCATACCAGCTTCCTGTAGATCTTATGATAAGTCCTTCCTTCATACTACTGCGCTGAGTGAATAGATTTCGTCTCATGTATGGCTATAGAAAGATCCATCACTAATGAGGGGTCTTTTTCTAAGATATTACCTACCACAATGATATCTGCACCAGCCTCTGCACTTGCTTTGGCGCGCTCTGGTGTTCTTATCCCTCCGCCCACAATTAAGGGTACCGTAAGCTCTGAGCTCAGGGTCTGTATCATGGCTGTACTCACGGGCAACTTGGCTCCGCTACCCGCTTCTAGATAGATAAGTTGCATCCCTAAATATTGTCCCGCCAAAGCGGTAGCTAGGGTAAGATCTATTTCGTCATGAGGTATGGGAGTCGTATTACTGATATAAGCTACTGTGCTCTTAGTCCCACCATCTATCAGTATATAACCAGTAGGCATAACCTCTAGCGAACTAGATCTCAGAAAAGGCACACTTTCTACTTGTTTTCCTATGAGTAGTTCAGGATTTCTTCCTGAAATAAGTGATAGATATAGTAAAGCATCTGCTTTGTTGCTTAGCTGGTTAGTGTTGCCCGGAAAAATTACTACAGGTATGTCTTCACTGACCTCCAAAAAGCTTAAGACTTTATCCATCTCTGAATAATTCACCGTGCTGCCACCTACAAAAAAGTAATCTACATGTGCATCTATAGCCAGCCTGAGTAAGCTATCTAAATGTCTTTCGTCTGTAGATTCAGGATCAATCAGAACAGCTAGACTCTTTTTTCTTTTTGCCTTTTTGGCTTGTATTGTAGAAAGAATGCTCATAAATAAGTAAGTAAAGGTAAAGATGTTTGCCTAAGCCCATTAATTCCATAGGCTAAAGCTAAAATGTTTATTGTCTTCCAATGGTATAGTCGTAATATTTGACAGTAATATATCTCATAGCAGCTCTGTTGTTCTCTTACTTTAATCTGCGCTGCACAATGACATGGAAATATTCTTAGCCAATAATACTAAAAACTGTCTGGTTGCATTTTTTATACTCAACATCTGTGGTCTACAGAGTAGTCAAGAGATCACAGCTTATAGCACTGTAGTAGATGTGTATTCTGAGCCCATGATTGGCTTAAGCATTTTGTTCAAGGTTTTGAAGCAAGGAGCTGCAGCCTGATGTGTTTTTAAGACAGAAAGCTAATACTCTAGATATTCAGATTCTTTAGGGTTCTAGTTGTTGCAACTCACTCCTTTCCTTCCTCTTCCTTATCCTCTTGAATCTTATACAACAGGTGCCCTACTAAAGTAATTTTATCTGCTAATCTAGGACTGCCCCAAGTCAAGCCAAACTCATTCCGATCCACAACCAAAGTGACTTGAATACCGAAGATGTTACCTCTCTTAGTGGCCTTGTAGCCTTTCACCCAGATATCAACTTTTTGTTCCTTTTCTACGCCACAGATTTTCAGCAAGCCTACAGAGATATAAGTGCTATCAGAAGACGCTGTCACTTTGTCGGACTTGAAGGTAATCTCTGGATATACGTCCGTTTCCAAAAACTTATCACTGGTAATATGCTCTGCTAACCTATCCGCTATAACATCTACACTAGCGGCATCCACAACAAAGTCGACGACTGCATTCTCCAGGTTTTGGATAGAATCCGTCACGGTTATGCTTCCATCAAACATTTTGAATTCGCCAGTCCGTATAGAAAAGTCTTGCCATCCTACTTCAAATCTAAGGTTAGAATGGGCATGGTCTACCTCCCATACCTCTTGCGCAAAGAGTGGCAAACAAATCACTGTTGCCATAAGAGAAAGTACTAATAGCTTCATAGTTAATTTCATAAAATCAAAAATATCACTTGTTAAAGGTATTCATTGTATGACTCAGGCCGATACTACAAAAACTAAGTATGGCTTTACTCGCATCTCCAAGAATATAGCCCAGCTCATCCAGCTCTTTTTCTGTCCATTTGCCTAGCACAAAATCTACCTGTCTACCTTTCTTATAATCATTGCCTATGCCGATTTTTAGTCGAGGGTATTTACTTGTACCTAACACCTGCTCTATATCTTTCAGTCCATTGTGACCGCCAGCAGCGCCCTTCCCTCTTAGCCTTATCTTGCCAAATTCAAGATTTAGATCATCTACCACGACCAGGATGTTTTCTGGCTTAATTTTGAGCTTAGCCATCCAATGGTTCACAGCTTTGCCACTTCTGTTCATGTAGGTGGAAGGCTTGAGCAAGTGTATCTGCCTGCCCTTATGCTTTACCATAGTGACATCCCCTAGTGTATCATTTTTAAAATCTACTTTGGCATTATAGGCCACCATATCTACTGCCTCAAAACCTACATTGTGTCTTGTCGCATCATAATCAGGATGCATATTTCCTAAACCAATAACCAAATACTTCATAGCCGGATCAATTATTTCTTCTTCCTCCTTCTTAGCAAAAAAACGCTTTAAAAAGTTCAACATTTCAATATAAAATTAAGCGTATGGATCATAAGAACCTATAGACCAGAGATGGCCTTCCGGATCTTTGACTGAATAATATCTACCACCATATTCTTCTGACCTTAGTGAGACGAGCACCTCTGCTCCAGCTGCTACTGCCTGATTATAATGTGCTTCTATTTCAGTATCCGCAATATATAATAGGCAAGTCTGAGTATTCTTCCCGCCTGCTTCAGTAACTGTGGTGACCAACTTACTGTATTCTGTATCACTAAAGCTACTGAGCATAATCATACCAGAGCCTAAGGTAAGCTGTGCATGAGCGATGCCTTGGGGGCCAGCAGGTACGACTAACTTCTGCTTAAAGCCTAACACCGCGCAAAACCACTCTATGGCTGCAGGAGCATCTTTATATTGTAAGGCTGGAATAAGAGTGCCAGTGCTGATAGACATATAAGGTCTTTTGTTACGAGCCCAAGATAAACTTTCTGTCGCGTATAAACTCATGATAGACTAATACTTAAGGTTCTAATCCTCTACCTTAGCGCAAAATATAACGGCAGTTATGCAGCATCACCATTTGGGGCTTAAAAATCTTCTATTGGTCCTCATCTTAATCTTTAGTGCCTGTGGTACAGAGGAGCCGCTTTCAGGTCCTCCACTAAAAACGGTAGCCGATGTGATATCCGAACTTAAGGATAATTACACTTTACTACCAGAAGGGCAGGTGGCGGCCAGCATTGACAGTTCTGTTTTTGCACAGTATACGGATCCCACTTCTCGGTACGATCATGGTGTAATGGGAGACAAAATAGAAGGAGGAGGACTGGTGGTATTCAGCTCAGGTGTTTTTCATGAGCTTAGTTTGGATTCTGATTATGTCTTTGAAGATATTCGACCACGATTAATAGATGCAAATCAAGATGGTGATTTAGAAATTCTCTGTATCAGGACACATGTAGAGCGAGGGGCAGGAATAGTCATCTATGAGATATCAGATAACCAACTCAAGGAATATGCTCACGTGGACGAAATAGGCACCAGGAACAGGTGGCTCAATTATGTCGCTGCGGATGATTTCGATGATGACGGCAATCTAGAACTAGCTTGGATAGAGACGCCACACATAGGAGGGATACTGAAAGTGGCACGCATAGAAAGAGGATCGCTTAATCCTATAGACGAAACAAGTCAATATAGTAACCATGGCTTCGGTGAGCGCAATCTCTGTTTATCAGCATTAACAGATAATAACAACCAAAAAGTCATCTATGTGCCTAATCAAAATAGGAGTAAAATAGTCGGATTTAGTTTTCAGAATAATGCCTTGGAACTAGTAGAAGAAATAGATTTTGCTGTTGATTTCTCAGTGCTGCTGATTGAGCAATATAGTTTTGAAGGATTAGTCGTGGGAGAAGATAATTGTATCAGATAGAATTCTTTACGGTAACTCACTGAATGAACTCACCACTGACTCCCACTCGAGAAGAAGAGTTGCTTCGCGCAGTTTGCCATTTTACAATTCACCCATGTTTTTCTTGCTAAGAAAGGAGCTGCTCCCCGCTTGACCTAAATGTTTTAAAAAAGAACAGCGATATAACTATGAAACTATATCGCTGTCGAAAATTATAAAAATTTCATTGCTATTTTATGATAGTCACACTACCCACTTCTTGGACTTCATTGAGTTCATTACAAACCTCATATTCAGCAATATACATCCATAGATAGACACCAGGGTCAAGACTAGAATTATTGACTCTTCCATCCCAGCCAGCTAGGTAATCTTTAGTACGATATAGGTTGTTACCCCATTTGTCCATAATCCTTAATTCAAATTTAGTAACATTCAGATCATCACTAAACTGCACTTTGAAGCTACCATCTTTGCCCTGATCACTTGGATCAAAAATAGTTGGCATATACAGATCCGTAGAAACTTGTGGTTCTATCTGGACATCCCAGGTATAGGTCTCCATCCTACAACCATCCGAAACTTCTACACTGTATGTTCCTGATGCTGTTGTTGCCAAGTACTTCTCCGTAGAACCATCGCTCCAGCTAAAGGTCACGTTTTCACCTCGTATAATTATAGGCTCTAACTCTGCTTCTCCTGCATTACAATCTATCATCACATCTATGAAATCAACTTGTAGTTCTTCTTTCTCATCCACAGCTACTTCTATTGCCTGCTCACAATCATTTTCGTCCTTTATTGTCAAGTCATATAGACCTGACGCAAGATTATCAAAACTAGAGACTATTGAAAATGGGTTGCCATCTAGTGCATATTCTACTTGAGCATTCTGACTAGTAGCGGTTATCATACCTGTGCTGAGGTCATAACAACTGTTTTCAGTGGTCACATTTACAACCGGCGCTACAAAATTCTCTATCATAAAAGGTTCTTCCAAAATACAGCCGTCAATGGTTTTTATGTAAAGAGTCTGTGCCCCCGGAGCTAAATCTTTGAACTCAAGGTCTGTAGTATAAGTGAGGTCATCTAAAGAGAAGGTCAGACCTAGCTCAGTCGTTGTAATATCTAATGCACCAGTATTGGCTTCCGCACAACTATTAGTCGGACTGGTAGAATACACTGGTGTAGGAACCGTGGCGATCACAAAAGGATACTCGTATATACATCCCGCCATGTCTTCTACATATAGAATGTGGTTTCCTACTGGTACTCCAGTAAAAGCATCCTCCGCTGCAAAGCCACTTGGGTTATCTACAGCATATACTAAGTTAGGTGAGCTCGTCGCTGATATCTGTATACTTCCTGATAGTCCATCAAAACAAGATGGTACTGAAGTAAAATCTACTACTGGGACCATATAGCTATTTACAACAAAGCTCTCCTCTACCGTACATCCATTTTCATCCTGAATAGTTAATACATGTGGACCTGGATTGAGGTTTTCTATTTCTAGACTAGAGTCGAAAGTAGTTGTTCCATCCACTGCATAAGTTAGATTTTCATTGCCAAGATTATCTATGATGAGCTTCCCATTATCATCACAATCTACGTCCACTACGAGACTCACTTGTGGCAAAGAAGAAGCTGCAATAGAAAACAAAATTTCTGATTCACAACTATAACTATCTTGTACAATAATAGAATGCGCTCCTTCAGGTAAGCCTGAAAAAACGACATCACTGGTAAAGGGTGCACCATTAAGAGAATATGTTAGATCAGGAGAGGATGCGGACATCAGTTCTAAGGAACCATTTGCTTCTCCGGGGCAGGTCGTCGTTGTTACTGGTTGAACAGAAATTTCAGGATAGGCTTCAACTTCTAGATAGACGAGTGAATCACAACCCTCGGAAGTAAGTCTATAAAAAGTATCTTTTTCCGTTACAGCATATAACTGCCCTTCAAAACTAGCCTGCTCTCCATCACAGGTAAATACTACAACTTGTTCTGTAACCTTCTTGCAATTCTTAGTTAGAGGAAAATCCTGAGTCAAATCTTCTATGCAATCCACTAGTTGGAATTCATAACTCATTTCAGAGGGGTCTACACTAAAGTCTAAGCCTGTAGTGTCTATTTCTATCCTAGCCTCTGACGTTTGCAGTGGGTCTAGTACATAGCTGCCCACTTGGTCAGTTGTCGTTTCTTGAATAATCGTATTTCCAGATACAACTCTCACCTTTATACCAGATAATTGCTGCTCTCCTACACTAAATGCACCATCCCCATCTTCATCTATGTAGACCATACCTGACAAAGTCTGCTGGTTAGTCTCTGGTGATAGAGCAAGTACTCCTGAGGTGTTTTCGCATCCGTATACGGACGTGAGCACAACCTGATATTCTCCTATCTCAGTTGCTTCTAGGGTAGCTGCAGTTCCTTCTGGACCAGCGATAGGCTGACCGTCAAGCAACCATTGCCAATCAGAAACAAAGCCACTATTCTGTCCTACGCAAAGGGTCTTAGGAAAACAAACCTCCTGGCAACCAGTGAGAAAACTATCAGTGTTAGGCAGAGGATAAATATTTTCCAAATTACTGGTACGAGTACAGCCCTCGGGACTGATAACAGTTACATAATAAAATCCAGGACGAGCTACTGTAATGCTGGTTCCTGTGAGACCATTATTCCAGAAGTACTGGTGGTCAGCTTGAGGATTAACTACAATAAAAGTAAATTCTGGCCCCTCACAATTGTCAGGCTGATTAGAACTAATAGTAACTGCCTCAGGTCTAGGATAGATCGTTAACTTAAATGGTTCAGCAGCAATCACACAACCCGTATCATCATCAGTTACTGAGAGTTCTATGAGATGTTCCCCTGGCGCTAAAGCCGACAAGGTACTGTATGGAACAAAATAACCGGTCTCACCTGTAGACCAAGAATTAGTAGAATTAAAAATATATCTTGTTCTTAGACTAAATACCTCTCCTTGACAAATAGCTAGTTCATTATATACAGCTCTATTTTCGCCTTCTACATTGGCCCATATATATGGGTCGATAGGTTTTATTGTATTGACAATAACGGCATCTGGGACGTAGTCACATACGTTAGAACCTGTGATGGTGACAGAATAGATTCCTGATTGAGCTACGATAATCTCCTCTGTTGTTTCTCCTGTAGACCATAGGTAAGCAATGCCTCCAGCCGGAGCAGTTAAGCTCACCGTCTCACCGAGACACATCGGCATCGACTTGTCCATCATAATATCTCCAGCTAAGGTATTCTCACTTACTGTAATAGTCTTAGAGATGCTTTGCTCACAACCATAGATGCTGACACCTTTCAGATCTATGGTGTAGGTTCCAGCTGTCATAAAACTATGAATGGGTGCTTGGTTAGAAGAGGTATTAGCAGCGCCAGAGGTAGTGTCTCCAAAGTCCCACTCCAATTCAAACATTGAAGGAGACGATAATACAAATTCTAGACCCTCTGCAATACACTTAGAGAACGGCAAATTAAAATCTAATAGAGGGGTACCATAAATTTCTATTTCCTTAGTCAATGCTGCTTTGCATCCCGCATCTGTCGTGACTGTCAGCGTCACTGGATACAAGCCAGGACTATCAAAAACATGAATAGGATTTTCTAAAGTTGAGGAATTTGCTGTACCAGAAGTAGGATCACCAAAATTCCACTCATATGAAGTGATGCTGTAATCCTCTAAAAAATTACTCAATTCTTCAAATTTTATATCTTCTTGCATACAAGCTGACACATGATCAAAATCTGCAACTGCTTCTACCGTTACATAAGCTTGGTATCGTGCTAAGCAAGTCTCTCCCGGCACATTGGTACTATTAACCTCTGCTGTGAGTGAGACAATATAATGACCAGCTTTGGTAAAAGTATGGCTTGGGTTTTCGTCAGTAGAAAAATTATCAGCACCGCTGTCAGGGTCTCCAAAATTATATCTTAAGGTTCCTGGAATAAAATCAAAGGATGTATTCTGAAAATCGTAGACATTACAAAAAGAGGTTTCTACAATAGAAAATCGCGTACCACCATCTGATCTACAATCACAAACTCCTCCACTTTCTCTGCACTCTAAAAGTTTTGATTCTTCTGCAGTACAGCCATTAGGATTTGTAACGACAAGCTTGTAGAGCCCTTCTCCATCTGCGAGATGCTTAGGACTATCTATTCCTACAGGTACATCATCTTTATACCACTGATATGATAAGGCATCATTCATCACAACAGATTCTAGTGTAGCTGTGCCTCCCGGAATGCAGAGCTGGTGCCATCCGACAGAAGAAAGATTAATCGCTGGTTTTTCATAAGAATCTAGGTAAAATGATTCTCTTGCTGTACAGCCATTAGCATCTGTAAGCTCTACACCATAGTAACCTGCAGAAAGTAGCGCAGGATCTGTAGTTGTTCTAGTAACGGGGTTTTCTTCTTCGTCATATACCAGATAAGAAGACCCAGCAGGACCAGAAAAAGTAACCTCTACTTTTTCTCCCACACATACACCATCAGGAGCATTAACTGCTAAGGAAGGCGGAGGTAAAACATCCACTTCTATTTCATACAATTTACCACAATAATCTGCTGTTACCCTATGCTCTCCTGACTCATGCCAGTGCACGGCTATCTCTCCGTCAGTCAGTATCCCAATCGTACCCGCTGATGCAGGCGTCACTAGCCAATCAATATTATGTGGCAAGACACCTGTAATTGCATAAAATCCTTTCTGGTCTATGCAACTAATTCCATCGCCTTCTAGGGTCCCTCCAGCTGCTTCTGAAATTAAAAGTATCAGCTCTTCAGAGGCACATCTCGTATCTATATCTCTGCTGTAAACAGTGACTTCATAAGGTCCTACACTAGTCCATGTGGCCAGTACTTCAGAACCTACTAATCTCTCAGTAGTCGTTCCATCTTTTATTTCCCATAGATATTCATAATGTTCTTCTACTTCCTCTACCTTGTACTGGTAGCTCTCTCCTATGCAGATATATTCTGCTCCGATAATTTCTTTTGGTATTTCAGGACTAGGATACACTGTTATAGAAACTCTGTCTTCTGAGTTACAATAATCGCCTGTCTTTTCTTTTGCAATAAACTCATATCTACCTGGCCCTTGGACATAGCGTAGACTATAGAAACTCTCATCTGTGGCTAGAGTGGTAGCAGTTCCATCTGGTGCTATCATCTCCCAGTCTACAAGTATTTCTTCATAACCTACCACAGCAACTATATAACCATTATCACCTTCACAAGCTGATTCTGAAGTGGAGATATAGAACTCTTCTTTGAGTTCTACCGCTTTGGTACTACTAGAGCTACAGTCTAGAAAACAGTTGTCGATAGAGACTTCTATCGTGCTATTGTCACCTGACCAGTCATTAGTGTCCCAGGTAACTGTTATGCTATTGGTTCCCCAGCCTTCGCTTACGTAGCCGTTGCCCGCTATTGTCCAGTTATAATTGGCTCCAGAAAAATTTGGAACAGAGTAAGAAGCTGAACCACTTTTACAGACAACAACTGGGCCCTCTATTTCTAAGTTAGCACCCATAATAGGAATTACTATTTCTGTAGTACCAGTACAAATATTACTTTCGTCACAGGCAGAGGTGCTTAAGCTCAATGTTCCCAGTGAGCTGCCATTCCACACTACTGTGATATAATTATCAGCACTTTGTCCACCGTCAGTAACAGTGCCTTCAGAAGAAACGGACCAGTTATAACTACCACAGATATCAGTAGCATAGTAAGTTTGTTCCTCACCAGCACAAGTTGTACCCGCACAATCTATTACTGGCACTACATCATCTATAACCTGGACAGCTAAGGTCGTCGTATCTACACAAAAACATTCCGTCGTCGTTACCAGTGAGATGGTATAACTACCACTCTGAGGAAAGCTGATGCTAGTTTCTGTTCCGAAATATTGCTGACCATCATCAGTGAGCCATTCATAACTGAGTGCCTGGTCAGAAGAACCTTTCAAATAGATTTCTTGATTTTTACACAAGTTGTTCAGGTCTATATTGCTGTTAAGTACTTGTAGATTCACATCCGGCTGATCTAGAATTTCTATACAATAAAAACTAGAATCCACACAACCCTGCTCCGTATACTCAATCAATAGGATACTACCATAACCTTCCTCATTCCAATGTACTGTGCCTGAACTCAAAGAATCTGAATCTATATTTTGGTGGCCTTCTACAATCCATTGTCTTTCATACTGCTCAGAACCCGTCGGAAAGTAAGTCACTATAGATCCTGGGCAGACTGTCTTACAGTTTTCCAGTTCGATATATTCTACATCAGGTGACTGCATAGAATCCTTTTCTGTCTGACAAAGCGGATATAGTGGAAAGATGATGTCAGTCTCTGGAGTGGTAGTGATCGTTATAGAAATATCCAGCTCAGGTATAGTCTGGCTCACTGAAGCGTTGAGAATCTGAATGCTGGCTGTCTGGACTTCCTCCCAGCATATATTCACTTCAGAACCTCTATTATCTTCTATTATACCTCCCTCTACTGTCCAGAAGTATGGTCCACCATTTTCTCCAGAATAATAATAATCATAACATTCGTTTTCGCAGACCTCCAGAGGGCCTTCGAGTTCTTGGGCATGTACAGAACTGACTGATACTAATACACAAAAAGATAGATAGGTAATTAACTTGGCTAATCGCATCCTGAATAAATTTAATTTCACTAATGGTTAATCTATAATATATCGGTGTAGCGAATACATAGGGATATACCCATAAGCAGTGTTATTCGTTGCGCGACATATTAGATTTATAAAGAAAAGAGCTCTTCTAGAACATCAAGGCTAAACCGAGGTCTAAAAAACGGACAGGTTGACTAAAACCTTGGTGGCTTTTGCGCCAGTACAGATAGTCCCCGACTTGATTGAAGCGATACTGATAGCTAAGGTCTATATGCATTCTGTACAAAAGAACCCCTAAGTGGAAGCCAAAGCCCGTCTCTACCCTACTGCGACGTTCCTCAAAATATTCTGTATCTAGAAAAATCTTATTGTCTGCTAAGATAAAAGAAAAGGTAGGCCCTACACCTAGCTTAAATTTATCTAGTCTCACTCCGGCGATAATAGGAACGTCTATGCTCTTGGTGATTTTTGTATTCTCAGTGGAGGTGATATTTTCTAGATCTATATAATTATCTGCTCGGAATCTGGTCTTCACCCGTTTGTAGGCTAATTCTGTCTGAAAATAGACTAGGTCTTGCCTGTAATAAGCGACTAGAGATACAACAGGTGCAACACTTTGATTTAGAAAATTAACTCTGTATATAAAGTAATCATTTGCATCATCATATTTAATCTCTTGAGGCCTATTAAAAGGAATAGAGTAGCCTCCCTTTATCCCGTAGTAAAATTGAGCTTTAGCAGGTAAGCTTACAATTACAAGGAGTAGGCTGCAAAGTATATGTCTGGATAGGCTTTCGATAGAATAAATATAGGGTAAAAGGTTAAGCCAAGTTGCATCGTTTTTTTGACTTTATAATTCATGCCTACATTCAAAGTGTAGCCTATTGAATAGGCAGTACAAATGAAAGAGGTCCTTTAGATCTTAGGATGTACTGTACGAGAGTATAAACTAACGGTTAAAAAAGAAAAGCATATAACACGTTGGTCGCTTGGAAAGTCATTGGGATACATCCAAAATAGACTTTCTTCTGTAGCTACCTCTGAAATTTATGGAAGGATAACTCAGACAAGTCCCAGTCTATAACTAAGCCCTTCGCCAAGCGCTGAGCAATTTCTGCTCCATATAAATACTCACACAAATAAAGTGCCGCCTCAAAAGACTTAGCACCACCTGCAGAAGTAATAAACTTACCATCATGAACAAACAGAACGTCTGATATAACCTCTAGCTGTGGAAAGCGTATCTTATAAGCAGCAATATCAGATGGAAAAGTTGTAGAGGCCACTTCATCTAGCAAGCCCGCCTGAGCGAGCACAAAGGCTCCATCACAATGAGAGGTTACCCACTCTGCTTGCTTTCCCACTCGCCTCACCCAGTTGATCATTTCTGTATCTTCTAAGTCACTATCCAGATGATGCTCTGCACTAGGGACCACTAGAATATCTATGTGGGGTGCAGACTTAAAAGTATAATCCGGAATGATTTTCAGCCCTTCAAAACTCTCTACTGGCTTAGCATTTTTTGCCACTGTAAATACATTCATCGGCTTTATACCTTTTCTGTATTGGGTATGCTGAAAAATATCCATCGGCGCAGTGAGCTCTGTGTTATATACACCATCTATAATAAGTAAGCCTACGTTATAAGCTTCCAGTAACAGAGGCCTGTTAGCTAACTTAGAACTGGTACAACTGGAAGAAAGAAATACAGCAGCAAGAAAAGAAATAACCGTTCGCTGACTGCTCTTCATTATTCTAGTTTTGGATACGTTTGATATTAGCACCGAGTGCATTGAGTCGCTCGTCTATATTCTCATAACCACGATCTATCTGCTGAATGTTTTCTATAGTGCTCTCGCCATTAGCAGAGAGTGCTGCTATAAGTAGTGAGACTCCTGCTCTGATATCTGGAGAACTCATTCTGATTCCTCTCAACTGGCTCTTTCTATCGAGACCTATTACAGTCGCTCTATGTGGGTCACAAAGAATTATCTGTGCACCCATGTCTATGAGCTTGTCTACAAAGAAGAGTCTACTCTCAAACATTTTTTGATGTATAAGCACACTACCCCTCGCTTGAATAGCTGTAACCAATAAGATACTCAGCAGGTCTGGTGTAAAGCCTGGCCAAGGTGCATCATACACTGTTAAGATAGAACCATCTATAAAGTTTTGTATCTCGTAATGCTTTTGCTTGACCACTTTGATATCATCTCCTTTGAACTCTAGTTTGATACCGAGCTTCTGGAAGGTGGATGGGATGATGCCCAGCTTTTCTCTTTGTACATTTTTGATGGTGATACTAGACCCTGTGATAGCAGCGAGGCCTATGAGGCTACCCACCTCTATCATATCTGGTAAAATCTTATGCGTGGTGCCTTTAAGTTTTCGGACGCCTCTTATGGTGAGGCGGTTAGAGCCGATGCCTTCTATTTTAGCGCCCATCCTATTCAGCATGGAGCAGAGTTGCTGCAGATAAGGCTCACAGGCTGCATTGTAGATAATCGTTTTTCCTTTGGCCAGCACTGAAGCCATGACGACATTGGCTGTACCCGTTACAGATATTTCTTCCATGTGGAGGTAAGTACCCTTGAGCTCTTTAGCAGCAAGGTAGAACTCATCTTTCTTTTCTTTGTAGGTAAACTTTGCGCCCAATGAAATGAAGCCATGGAAGTGGGTATCCAATCTACGCCTCCCTATTTTGTCACCGCCTGGTTTGGGCAGATAGGCTTTCCCAAATCTTGCCAATAAGGGTCCCATCAACATTACTGATCCTCTTATCTTTTTTGCTTCATCTAAGTAAGCCTTAGATGAAAAGTACTTCAGATCTATTTCGTCTGCCTGGAAAGAGTATTTGTTTTTATTGATGCGTCTGACTTTGACACCTAGTCCTGTGAGCAAGGCTATCAGCTTTCTTACATCTATGATGTCAGGGATATTAGATATGGTAATCTTGTCTTTGGTAAGTAGGACGGCACTTAGGATTTGAAGAGCTTCGTTCTTAGCGCCTTGCGGCGTAATCTCTCCTTTTAGCTTCGCATTGCCTTGTACTAAGAATGCTTCGTTTGACATCGTTGCTTATTTATAATTAAGTCGTGAAGATACTTAATCTGTAAAGCCTTGATGTCTTTTATATAGAAATTTCTGTAATACTTAACTCAGTGAAGGTTATGATGTACTATCTTCTGCCTCGGCGTTTATTGTTATTTCTGCCTCTGTTATTATTACGGCCTCCTCTTCTTCTAGAGTCATTGCTTGTATTGGATCTTCGCTTGCTGTGTCTTACCGCTTTTGCTAAGGTATCAAGTGATGCGTTCTCACCGACTACCAGCTTGCCTTCTGACATCACTTTAAGATCTTCTAAAACGATTTCATCACTCACATAATGTTCTCTATTCCAGTTTTTGTAGGCCATCTTCATGAAGCCAGCAATCGTTTCTACAAATCCCTCTTTGATAGGACCTTCTTCCATCTCAATGGCTTTGGCAATAAGGGTTTTTACATTAGTCCCGTAATGGCGAAATTTCTTATCTATAGCTGGGTACTCTACACGTTCCGGCTTTTTCTTTGCTGGGTCTGGTTCTATCTCTACACCTTCAGGTGCTTGTACATCTATATCATAGTTAGCAATGAAAAAGAAGTGTTTCCATAATCTATTTCTGTACTCTTGGACATTTTTATTTTGTGGATTCATCTGATGCATCAGATTAACTACCTGCTCTGCAAAAGCCTGTCTCTTTTCTTTATCCTCTATACCCTGACAATGTTGTACTAGTGATTGTACATGTCTCCCATACTCTGGGATAAGTAATTTCTCTGTTTGCGAATTGTATTCTAAATCAAATTCCATAAGCTATTATTCTACTGTTACTGACTTTGCTAAATTTCTTGGTTGATCTACATCACAGCCTCTCATTACGGCAATATGAAAAGCCAAAAGCTGAAGCGGAATTACTGACAATAATGGTGTCAATGGTTCCTCGGTTTCTGGTATCTCAATGATGTAGTCTGCAATTTTCTTAATGTGAACATCGCCTTCGCTGACTATAGCGATGACAACACCTTTTCTGGCTTTGACTTCCTGAATATTACTCAGGACCTTCTCGTAGGCACTTTTGTTGGTCGCCAGTACAATTACTGGCATGTACATATCTATAAGTGCTATGGGACCATGCTTCATTTCTGCTGCAGGATATCCTTCAGCGTGAATATAGCTTATCTCTTTCAATTTTAGTGCACCTTCTAGGGCAATAGGAAAGTTATAGCCTCTTCCCATATAGAGTGCATTAGAAGCATTACGGATTTCACCAGCTATATATTTTATCTTATCATCCTTAGTAAGGATTCTAGCTATTTTTCCTGGGATAGATTCTAGTTCCGCTAGTAATTTTCTAAATTTTGTCTCTGGGATCAATCCCTTGTGGTGGCCTAGATATAATGCCATAAGCGTCAGCACTGTCACTTGACTGGTAAAGGCCTTAGTAGAAGCGACTCCTATTTCAGGTCCTGCATGTACGTAGGAACCGCAATCCGTTTCTCTTGCTATGCTAGAACCGATTGCATTGACAAGGCCATATATGAGTGCTCCTTTGGATTTTGCCAATTTGATAGCTGCTAAGGTGTCGGCTGTTTCGCCTGATTGGGAGAGTGCAACTATAAAATCATTTTCTCTAATTATCGGATTTCTATATCTGAACTCACTGGCATATTCTACTTCAGTAGGGATTCTGGCGAGGTCTTCAAAAAGGTATTCTCCTATCAGTGCTGCATGCCACGAAGTGCCACAGGCTGTCATGATAATCCTATCAGAGTTTGCAATACGGTTTATATGTTCTGTCATGCCGCCGAGAACTGCCCAGCCTTCTGCAGGATTTATTCTGCCTCTCATACTTTCAGCTACGGTGATGGGTTGCTGGAAGATTTCTTTCAGCATAAAATGGCTATAGCCTCCCTTGTCCAGGTCGTCTATTTTCAAATCTAATTCTGTGACCTTAGGATCTGAAAGTTCGTTTTCTAAAGTTCTTATTTCGTAATTACCATCTTTGGTAACTGTGACTATCTCTCCGTCTTCTAGATAGATGACTTTGTTAGTATACTTAATAATGGGTGATGCATCAGAGGCTAACAAGTATTCATTATCCCCTATTCCCAGGACTAGTGGGCTGGATAGTTTCGCGCCTACTAGTGTTCCAGGCTCTTCCTTGTCCATAACGACAATGGCGTATGCTCCTACAACTTGTTTTAGTGCAATTCTTACGGCTTCTGAAAGAGAAACTTTTTTCTGCACCTGGACTTCTTCTATCAGGTGGACCAGTACTTCTGTATCTGTTTCAGAAGTGAAAACATGGCCCTTTTCTTCTAGGGCTTTCTTAACAGAATTATAATTCTCTATTATCCCATTATGGATGAGTGCTAGCCTATTATTACCTGATACATGTGGGTGGGCATTTTCATCATTGGGAGGACCGTGGGTGGCCCATCTGGTATGCGCGATACCTATGTTGGCATCAGTGTCCGCCTTGAGATCCAGAATGTGACTTTCTAAGTCTGCTACCTTACCCTTCTTTTTTAATACTTGAAGGTGTCCATTCATGAGGGCTACACCTGCACTGTCATACCCTCTATATTCTAATCTTTTTAGTCCCTCTATCAGAATAGGATAAGCTTCCTTTTCTCCGAGGTATGCTACTATGCCACACATCTAACTCTAGGGTTTAGTAAGTATTAGATTAAGTTTAAGCGGATGGTCGGGGTCATTGGTTCCTAGGATTATAGAGCGGTTAGGTCTCTGGGCTTTAGTCCTAGGAATCAGAATTATTTTATCATTAGTTATGGTCCCTTTCTTAATAAGATTGAGATGGAAAGTAAGGTCTATTTTATAACTCAAAGTTCGACTACCTCCAGCATAAGATTCTACTAAGGCTGGAGTGGTGGTTGGTCTACCGACTATGTTGAGCTGACCTTCGTCGGTTCTATACCATGCATCTATTTCTCCTATGGGAGCATACAGTTCTTCATCTTCTGGCTCAAGTGTAAATTGAAGTTCAGCATAGTTTAGAATTCTGTCATTCACTGTGGTAGCCTCTGATAAGTCCACTTCTATACTCGTGCCTGCAAGCGCTTGTATGTAAAGCTTAGAAGCTTCATTGTTATCTAGTTCTGATTCTAAGTTGCTACCTGAGTAGTCATGAATAAACTGACTATGTCTGTATCTACCTAGAGGCAGCTGATATATCATTTTTGTGGTATCGGTCTGGTCTGTGTAATAGAAATTGATATTAGCTGCCTCAAAAATGCCTCTATATGATAAATCTAGCCCAAACATGCTGTTTGCAGAAGCTGTAGATCTCAACTCATATCCTGGCACAAGCATTTCTAAATCTTCAGCGGTCAAGCTGTCTACGGAAGAATGTAGGTCTATCCAAAACTGGTTATCCATTTTCAATCTCAGTTGTGGTCCAACTTTGATAGTACCCTTGAGAGAATCTACGTCAGTGTAGACTTCCACAGAAGTTGAATCAGTGTAGTTCACTACACCACTATAGGTAGCGAGCACCTCAGGGTCAACTTCCATAGTCTGACTAGAATATAAAGTGTCTGAGTTTTCTAATAAGGATTCGAAGGTCTGTGTGATAGCTCTTAGCTCTACATTATGTGTTGCTCCTAAGTCTCCATAGAAACCTATAGAATCTAAAGGAATAGTGATAACGACGGAGTCTAAAGGATTCTCTAAAAAATCAGGATAAGCTATCAGTAAGGTAGGATTAAAATAACTGACAACTTCTGTTTTACCAAACTTCTCATCATCCATTGAGCCTACCATATAGGTACTAGAGTTAAAAGTATTCCCGACTGTCTGCCTAAAAGTAATACTAGAATCTCCGAGGATAGTCTTTGCTTTCACAGCAAGCTGATCTGTAAATTCTACATCTAGCTCTTGGTTTTCTAAGAGTACTGAACCTACGAGTATAGGATCATTGCAGGCAGTTATTAATATCCAGATAGATAGAAATAGATAAAAAAAATGTCTCATTGAAATTATTCAGCTACAGGCTCCATAAGCCCTTTATAAAACTCCATCATTTGGTCATTCAATTCTTCCATAGGAAAAGCATCTAAGATAGGTTTGTCTATACCTTCTAATGCTTTTTCAATATCCTTTGGTAGGTTTTCTTCTCCCTTAACGATGGCATCAGCATATGCTATGCCTCCGAGGATAAGTTTTGGGTTTCCCTTAACATTAAAGGCAGCTAGGTCCTCCTCTTCCAAATGATTAATAGCGGCGATTTCGAAAAATCTCTTCGTAAAGTGATTTTCATACTCATTTCCATAAGCAGAGTAGATCACTGAAGACTTATCGAAGATAGGCTCATTTTCATAGACTGTTTTCAAATAGAATGGTACAAGACTAGTCATCCATCCATGACAGTGAATAATATCAGGTGGCCAACCAAATTTCTTGACGGTTTCTATGACGCCTTTGCAGAAAAAGACCATTCTCTCTTGATTGTCTTCAAAAGGCTTTTCTTCATCATTATTGAAAACAAACTTTCGTTTGAAAAACTCTTCATTATCAAGGAAATAGACTTGTAATCGAGCACCTGGTAGAGATGCTACTTTTATTATTAATGGATAATCATCATCATCTACAATGATATTCATCCCTGATAGTCTTACCACCTCATGTAATCTGTGCCTTCTTTCGTTGATGCTGCCGTACTTAGGCATTAAGACCCTCACTTCCATGCCTTTTCCCTGCGTAAATGGTGCTAATTGCTTAACTATCGCGGAAATTTCGGAAATGGTTGTGTAAGGATTCATCTCTTGAGTCACATACAATACTCTCTTCTTATCCATTCTTGATTTTTGCTAACCTACAGCTGTCAGAATTGCGGTTGGAGTTGCGCTCAACTAACTAGGCGTGGATAGATTTTTAAATTACTCAATCTCTAAAATCGGAGCGCAAAGATACTATAAATATGGAAAACAAACCGCCATATAGCTTCATATTAGTATGATTATCAATATGATAGGGCTTTTTAAGAGAACCTTAAGAAGATCTATGAGTATAGTATAATATGAAAAGCGGGCTCCAATCACCTTGAAGCCCGCTCTGAAATAATTATAGACTATTTAAAAGTCATTCATCTTCACTTTTGGTGCTAAGCCTGTTTGCTTACCATCATTGTCTCCTCCTTTGAAGCTTGCTACATTATTGGTCACACAGAAGTCTATATAATCGTAAAATCCAAAGTTCCCATCAGAATAGCCGACCTGACTGTTATTAATATCTAGAATCTTGAAACTTCCATTCCCATAAGAGCAGCAGATTCCGTCACCATAAGAGTCATCTACGTAGATGGTATAGCAACCATC
>CALLAE010000114.1 GCA_938002665.1 uncultured Saprospiraceae bacterium
TGTTTGATTGCTTCCTAAAGAAGGAATACTTTTGAGCTATTAAGATTAGAAATGAATTTAAAAGATAAAACACGACAGTTTATTGAGGAATGTCTTGACCTCATGTTTCCTGTTAGGTTAGGTGTAAGAGAGCTGCCTAGAACAGACTTGAAGTTCTTAGAATATAAATTACTGAATATACTAGATAGCAATTTCGAATCGACAAATGTCAAGAGCCAAGAAATCGTTAATGCATTCTCAGCATCGTTTAATAGCTTAAGGACTGAACTAAATAAAGACATATCCGCTATATATGATGGAGATCCTGCTGCTAATAGTAAAAGTGAAATCATCCTTGCCTATCCTGGCTTCCACGCAATAGCTTGCTATAGAATAGCGCATCATCTTCTAAAAGATGGAGTCACTTTGATCCCTAGGATAATTACTGAGTATGCGCATAGCACCACTGGCATAGATATCCATCCAGGTGCAAAAATCGGAGACTATTTTTGTATAGATCATGGAACTGGTGTAGTTATAGGAGAAACGACCATCATAGGAACTGGTGTAAAAATTTACCAAGGTGTCACCTTAGGAGCTCTGAGTATACCCGATAGATCTGCCTGTCCGAAAAAAAGACATCCTACTATAGGAGACAATGTAGTCATCTATGCACAAGCGATAATCCTAGGAGGTGATACAGTGATAGGAGAGAATTCTGTGATAGGAGGAAATGTATGGATTACAAAGAGCATAGCTCCTAATTCCAAAATCTATTTCGATAGTAGCCATACCATTATTAATTAAATTAAAGTCTAGCAATTGCAATCCTTACATCAACTTATCGGGCATACTCCACTAGTCCTTCTCACTAAGATTAATCCAAATTCCAATGTGCAGCTGTATGCCAAATTAGAAGGACAAAACCCAGGGGGAAGCGTCAAGGACCGCGCAGCCTATTATATGATCAAAACGGCAGTAGAGAAAGGGACTCTAAAAGCTGGCGATACAATTATAGAAGCCACTAGTGGAAACACTGGCATCGCCCTAGCCATGATTGCCACCACCTTCAGTATAAAGTGCATTCTTGTTATGCCCTCCAATGCGACGCCTGAACGAATCAAAACCATGAAAGCTTATGGTGCTCAGGTAGAGCTCACCCCTTCTGAAAAAACAATAGAATATTCTAGACAATGGGCAAAAGAACAAGCAGCAGAAAAAGGCTATGTTATTCTCGATCAATTCAATAATCCAAATAACAGACAAGCACACATAGAAACAACTGGTCCTGAGATATGGAAAGATACTGAATGCAAGGTCACACATTTCGTTTCTGCGATGGGTACCACTGGCACCATCACTGGCACTTCCACTTTTCTAAAGCAGCAAAATCCTGGAATCCAAATAATAGGCGCTCAACCTAAGGAAGGAGATAGGATACCAGGCATCAGGAAATGGTCACCGGCATTTCTCCCTGGCATCTACCAGCCTGAAAGAATAGATAGAATTATACATGTAAGCAGAGCAGAAGCTACAATGAATGCTCGTCTCTTATCATCAGAAGAAGGTATCATGGGTGGCATGTCCTCAGGAGGCGCCTTGACCTGTGCTCTAGAAATTGTAAAAGAGTTGGAATCAGGAGTAGTCGTCTTCATAGTTTGTGATAGAGGAGATAGGTACTTAAGTGGGGAATTATACGAGTAGAATTATTTCTTCTTCATTATGATATTATGCTGTAAATTCTGAATTATCAATCTACATCTTATCAAGAAACAGAATACGTAATATCTACTAAGCTATAATTAAGTTAAAACCAACCTAAACCACTACAAAAAGACACTGATTACAAAGACTAATAACTATCTTATACCTGGCATAAAATCAGTTAGTTATGTATTACCCTTCTCTGAGCAGCCTTGTTACTGTCATTATACTTCTGTTTCCTCTAGGATCGGATTCCCAGTCATTGTACCCTTATCTCAAAGACAATCTATATGGCTATGCTGATAGCACAGGGACGATAATAATAAAGCCTAATTATGAACTGGTCAGTTATTATGGGTCTCCAGAAATATTTTCACAACCAGCTCCCCCACAAGGCTATAATAGCCAAAAAGCAGTCTGGCCACAAGGTCTGGCGAAAGCTATGAAAGACAGTTTATGGTATCTACTAGATCATAAAGGGCAGTCCGTTTTAGGCGTTGGTATTTCAGGAGAAATAACTTTTACAGAATATAAGAGAAACTATAGTTACACTGATGAGTCTATAAATCCATACCTAAAAATGACTTCTTCTAATGCAGCTGATGGCTGGGGCATCTGGGATAAAGAACTAAGGCAAACAGAAGGACTGATTTACACCTACAAGAATGCACAGAGAGGGCGATTCCGTGCATCAAATCCAACTAATACTGAAGGCCCAAAAGTCGCATCGAATCCAAACCATGATTTAAATCCTTATAGGGGCGGCATTTTACCTAATTCGTCAAACCAAATATCTGGCTGTGAGTGCACCCTTGCAAAAAGAAAAGATGGTACCACAGATCTCTTATCACCTTATGGAGAAATGGTCGCGAAAAATATAGAGCAACTAGACAAAGATAGCTGGGCAAACCTAAGTCACTCAGAGAAGAAATTATTAAGAGACCAAGCAATCTGTGGCAGATGCAGTTACAAGCGCCTGCCTACTACAAAAAAAGCTAAGTCAAGCTCCAACAGCTCCCCAAGAAAAGCAGGAGCATTTCTGAGGATGCTTAAAACCATCAAAGACTCTTTAAGTCTTATCACTGGAAATAAATACGCAGAAGTAAAACAAGTTCAAATTTCATTTGACAAAAATTGGGCCTGTGGACTAGACACCACTCATAACAGAATAGACCTTATCAATGAAAAAGGAAAAATTATTCATTCTGCCACAGCTTCTGAAATTCCAAAATCTTTGTCTTCCAATCGATTAGTCATGGACAGCTGTGTTTTTGTAAAAGGAGATAATAAGCGGGTTCTACTTAATACACAAGGAAAGAAAATATTTCCTACTGACACCTATCAAGACATCATCAAACTAAACCAATATGTCAACTTAGCTTTTCTGAAAAAAGACGCCGCTTACCCTCTGCACCTATATAATCACAAATGGCAAAAACTTTCTGAATATGACATCTATGGCATTACTAGGAAAGGAATCGTCTTAGTGAAAAACAAAGATGGAAAATTTCTTTGCACTACTCTATCCATGATCTTGAACTACAAAGAGCCTATAGAAAACAAAAAATATGAGCTAATTACTTTCGACCAGGTAAAGACCAAACCGCCTCAACTGCCCGATGATCTTACTCCTAAAGAATATAATGGAGGAGCAGAAGTACCTCGTCTCAAACTCGACTGCATAGCTGGACTTGAGAATGTAGACTCTGAAGAACATGGTAGACTATTGGTCAGCATATTAAAGCAAAATGACAAACAAAGAAAAAGACCAAAGAAAGCAGTGTCTTTCTACCAGACTGATTCATTGGACAAGAAAAGGCTCATAGCAGTAAAAGGAAATCTAATTCATCTAGACACCTTAGTAGATAAGCTGGTCGCCAAAAAAGGCTCTACAGAAGACGTCGTAGTAATGATAGATGGGAAGAAAGTGACATTACCACTGAAGAACAAAAAGAAAAGTTTCTTCAAGACTAAGTACGGTGAAATGTACCAAATGACAAATGGGGACATGCTAGAACTAAGAGCTAGAGACAACCAGCTTATAGCCTCAGCACCCATCAAAGAAGCAGACATCTTTACTCTCAGTCCCAAGCTCTTAATCCCCAATAGGTATCTACTGATGCTGGATAATAACCAAGCTATAATTTTAGATAACAATGGAAAGCGCCTCGGTAGGATTGCGACTTTTGACCCTCGCTGGATGCGGACCTATGTATCCAATCATGAGCAATATACTCAGATAGATTATGATCTCATGCATAAGAAGTACCTCCGCGTCTATGCTCCTAAGCCTTATCTTATAAATCTAGAAACTATGAAGGTGTTCAAAGAAGGAGCTACTAAATAATTATTACAAAAATAGAATGAACCCTGAGGACTTTATTAAACAATACACCACTGCTCTCAGTAGTCAAAAGTGGAGCGAAGTGGAACCTCTAATTACAAAAGAGGCGATAATTACCTTTTCCAACGGCTCCGTCCATAAAGGGAAAGAGCAAATTAAAATTGCGTTCGAGTACAATTTTGCACAAATCAAGAATGAAAATTATACTATAAAAAATGTAATATGGCTCAGAAAAGAAGAATCATATGCAGTATATACATATGAATTTAGTTGGTCAGGAATCATGAAGGGCAAAACTATCTCTGGAAATGGAAATGGCACGACAGTGCTGGTCAAAAAATCAGAAAACTGGAAATTGCTAACTGAACACATAGGTAGAAAGGCCTAGTCTAAGCTAACTACTCAAAAGGATAGACCAACCCCCACTTTCTTCTTCTGGATATAGCTTTGAGCTTCTTAAGCCACCTCTGTTTGTATTAGAAGTAAATGGAACTACATTAGCATAATGTTTGTATATAAAGACATATATACTATTTTTGTGTTCATATAGCGACATTATGAAATCAAAGAAAGCCGTCTTACTACCAAAAGAAAGGAAAATATTGGCCTCTCTGGGTGAAAACCTGAAGCTGGCTAGGAGAAGAAGGAAGCTGACTGCTGAACAAGTGGCAGAAAGAGCCAATATCAGCAGATCCACCCTATGGCATGTGGAGAAAGGAAGCGATCATATTAGTATCGGCATCTATCTACAAGTATTCTCAGTTCTTGGTTTAGTTGGAGATTTCAAACAATTGGCTGCGGAAGATCCACTGGGGAGAAAACTTCAAGATGCTCAATTGAGCATCAAAAAACGAATTAAGAAATAAGATGAAGGAAATTCTTGTATATGCGCAATGGAAAGGGCTGGGGGTTCCGCAATTAATGGGAGTACTGACTACTGAGCTGTTGAGAGGTAAAGAGATCTTTTCTTTTTCTTATGAAAAATCATGGCTAGGTTCTGGCTTAGCTCAGGAACTCGATTCTGATCTAAAACTGTATAGCGGTCCTCAATACTTGAATGATGACAAGCCCAATTTTGGTTTATTCCTTGATTCTTCCCCTGATCGCTGGGGTCGAGTATTGATGAAAAGAAGAGAAGCAATAGAAGCGAGAGAAGAGGAAAGAAAGGCAAGCCCCTTATTCGAATCAGATTTCCTACTTGGTGTCAACGATGAGACCCGTATGGGTGCATTGAGATTTAAGCTAGAAGCCGATGGCCCTTTCCTCAATGAAGGAATCGAAATGCCAACTCCTCCTGTAAGTTCGATTAGGGAACTAGAACAAGCTAGCCTCAGATACGAAGAGGATGACTTTATGGACGATGCAAAAGCTAAGGAATGGCTCCGACTATTGATGGCGCCTGGTTCTTCTCTCGGCGGTGCCAGACCCAAAGCTAATGTGAAAGATTCAGCTGGGAATCTTTGGATAGCAAAATTCCCCAGCAAAAATGATGAAAGAGATAGTGGCGCATGGGAATATATCTGCTATCAGATGGCCAATGATTTTGGCATTCATATGGTTGAATGTAGAGCAGAGATTTTTTCGAGTAGTCAACATACTTTTCTGACTAAAAGATTTGATCGTTCCATAAATGATCGATTACACTTTGCTTCTGCAATGACATTGCTAGGATATAAAGATGGTCATAATCATAATGAAGGTGGATCCTATTTAGAGATCATAGAACTGATAGAGCAATATGGAGCAGCACCTACAGAAGATATACGTCAACTTTGGAAACGAATCGTATTCTCTGTAGCAGTATCCAACACAGATGACCACCTTAGAAATCATGGTTTTCTACTCATTCCCAAGCACGGTTGGAAACTGAGTCCCGCCTTTGACATCAATCCTCTACCTGATGGACAAGGACTTAGCCTAAATATCGACGAAATTGACAACAGCCTGAGTTTCGACCTTTGTATGGCAGTGCATCCCTACTTCAGATGGCAAGAAACAGAGGCTATGAAAGAAATTGAAAAAATGAAAGAAATATTAAAAACCTGGGAAGTCAGAGCAAAAAAAATGAAACTTAATAGAACTGAAATAGAATCAGTAAGGCCAGCCTTTGAAAAAGTCGTCTAACAAGAATCACGATGAACCACAAAACAAAATTAAAATGATATTCCTTTTTTAAGAAGAAACTACTCAAAAGGATAGACCAACCCTACCTGCCTCCGCAATTCATCCAAGATCCGGCCCACCTGCAGACTATCCTTATGAGACCAGTCAGGACTCTCTAGCCACCCTTTGGAAATGCAATTGCCTACTTCTTCTATCTCATACGTGTAGCCTCTCCCCAGAGTGGGCAAGGTATGTATTACATCTTCAGATCCCACTTTCTTCTCTATGTAGCCTTGCGCTTCGTGCCAGCGCTGAGGAATGATAATACGACCCTTGGTTCCTGAAATGACAGAATGATTTTCCACGTCACATTTCAGCCCACAGAATAGGGAAGCTTGACTAGCTGCATATCGGAGACTTATAGAAGCTTGGACATCCACCCCCGTAGGGCCTAGCTCAGCCACTACCTTTATATCCTCGGGATAGCCCATAAGCAGATACGAGAGAAAAACAGGATAGATGCCCACATCTAGTAGTGCACCTCCAGCTAGATCAATATTTAACAATCTACTAGTAGCAGGATGGTTACTCTGGAAACTAAACTCAGAATACAGATGCAATATTTCTCCTAGTTCTCCCTCATCACATTTTTGCTTGGCAGCTTTTATAGAAGGATTGAATCTAGACCAGAGGGCTTCCATCAGAAACACTTTATAAGTGCGGGAGGCAGCTACCATAGCCTCTGCTTGTGAGCTATTAACAGCTAGTGGTTTCTCGCAGAGCACATGCTTTCCATGTTGCATCCCTGTTATCGCCCATTCCATATGAGAATTGTGTGGGGTAGCAATGTAGACAACATCTACCTCGCTATCCTCTAACAATGAGATATAAGATCCATAGGCAGATGAGGCTTGGTGTTCAGTAGCAAAGGCATCAGCTTTCTCAGCAGATCTGGAGGCAACTGCTTGGAGGTGATGCCCAGCTACTAACTTCAGATCATTAGCAAAATGATTAGCAATTTTTCCACAACCTATAATCCCCCAGCGCAGCATAAACTATTTTTTATATCCAATGTATATCATTGAAAGCACCACCGCAAAAACTTATACAGCAAAAAGCAAATTACAACAAACACTACACCTATGACTATCATCCCTATTGAAGTAGACATGATAGACATAAAAATCCCCAGAGCTTTATAGCCTAACACTATCAAAGCTATGATGGTGGCAACGCCAGTTATTTTTTTGATCATCACTAGATATGATTATTAATGATATTCTCTAGCAACTCTTGCTGCCCGCTGATTTGCTCCGGCTCGCCCTTTTTGAGTGCCAGCTCCGCTAAGTCCCTTAGACTTAATTTTCCTTGCGCAAAAGCCTTCCCCTTTCCTCTATCAAAAGAAGCATAACGAGTCTTTCGTATCTTTTTGTAATCAGAATTCTTAAGCACTTTCTCAGCCGTAAGCAAGGCTCTAGCAAAAGCATCCATCCCACCTATATGCGCATAGAACATATCCGTCAGGTCCGTAGAATTCCGTCTTACCTTCGCATCAAAATTGATACCGCCACCCTGCAAGCCGCCCGACTGCAGCAGCACCAGCATGGCTTGTGTCAGCTCAAAAAGATCCATCGGAAACTGATCTGTATCCCAGCCATTCTGATAATCTCCTCTATTAGCGTCCATAGATCCTAGTACTCCAGCATCGGCTGCTACCTGTAGCTCATGTTCAAAAGTATGAGAAGCTAAGGTGGCATGATTGACCTCGACATTTATTTTGAAATCCTTCAACAGGTCATACTGCCTTAGGAAACCTATTACTGTGGCGCTATCGAAATCATACTGATGTTTTGACGGTTCCATAGGTTTTGGTTCTATAAAGAATGACCCTTTGAATCCTCTGCTACGAGCATAATCTTTAGCCTTATGTAGGAACATGGCTAAATGCTCTTGCTCTCTTTTCATATCAGTATTGAGCAAAGACATATAGCCTTCTCTCCCACCCCAGAAAACATAGTTTTCACCGCCTAGCCTAATGGTTGTATCAAGTGCATTTTTGACCTGAGCAGCAGCGTAGGCGACGACATTGAAGTCAGGGTTTGTAGCAGCACCATTCATATACCGTGGATGGCTAAATAGGTTAGCTGTACCCCAGAGCAATTTTATTTTCGATTTCTTTTGTTTTTCTAAGGCATACTTAGAAACTTTCAGAAGGCGTTTTCTAGATTCATTGAGGTCAGCTCCTTCATCTACCATATCCACGTCATGAAAGCAATAATACTTTACTCCCAGCTTGGTCATAAACTCAAAGGCAGCATCAACTTTATCCATGCCTCTTTGTACTGGATCAGTAGCAACATTCCAAGGTAAGTGTCGTGTGCCAGGACCGAAAGGATCTCCTCCCGTGTTACACAAGCTATGCCAGTAGGCGATGGCAAATTTGAAATGTTTCTCCATGGTTTTACCCATAACTTTCTTCTTTGCCTCATAGTACTTAAAAGCCAAAGGGTCCTTTGATCGTGGTCCTTTATACTTTATTTCTCCTACACCTTTGAAGTATTCTGTCTTGCCTTTTAGTATCATTTTGTTTAAGGTTTTTGATTAGAGGTTTGCAAAAAATGCACTCAATGATGTGCCTTTCGGCAAATCCAATTTTTGTCGTAGCCTATATCTTTTCGTCTCTGCACCTCTATAAGAGAGATTCAGTTCTTCTGCTATTTGTTTGGTCGAAAATTTCATATGTAAGAAATAACCCAGCTTCAGCTCTTCATAACTCAGTTCTGGATACTGCTTCTTAATTTCTTCTACTATAGGATTTGACATCATAGTAGTCTGGTCTATCAGTTCCGCGCTTTTATGAGAATCTAATTGCTTCAGTAATTTCGGCAAAGCATGGATATTGTGATCTATTTGCAACTTATTTATAGTCTTTTTTATTTGCTCTAGTTGTTTCTTTTGAATCTCTATTAACAAAGACTGCTGAGCTATTACTTTATCCTTTTTAATTAACTCTTTAGTGTTTTCAGAACTTGCACCAGAATCAGAACTAAGTAAGTCAGCGAGAGCATCCTTCCAAGCAGCAAAGGCTCTTTTGTAATCACTATAATTATTATGATCAGGCTTATACACTTTCTTAGCTTGCACACTAGACATTACTTTCCTGATAGATTTATAATGTCCGCAGCCATGACCTGCAGCTAGCGCTGCGCCTACAGCACCGGTCGTCTCCACCACTTCTAAGTCTATTCCTAACAAAGTAGCGATGGTGGTAGAAAATACTTTAGACTGGAACATGTTATCATTCCCAACTCTTAACGTCTTTATCTCTAAACCTATTTCTTGCAATAGATGTATACCATAAACGAAGGTAAATGCAACACTTTCTATAGCTGCTCTGTAGATATGTGCTCTTGTATGTCTATTGAACTCTAAGTTGAGAATATGACTTTCTAGATTTCGATTATTAAAAATTCTTTCTGCCCCATTCCCATATGGAAAGATACAGACGCCTTCAGCACCTACAGGCACACCAGCGAGCATGCGCTCCATATCATCATAGCTGCGTCCAGACAATGCTATCTGGCTTCTTAACCAACTATACTGGATACCAGCACCATTGATGCACAAAAGGACACCTATTCTATTTTTCTTGTCTTTGTGATTGACATGTGCGAAAGCATTTATTCTAGACTGCTTATCGTTGACTGCTTTATCCACAACTCCATAGACAACACCTGAAGTACCACACGTAGCTGCAATTTCTCCTGGTTCTAGTACATTAAGAGAAAGAGCATTATTTGGTTGGTCACCTGCACGATAGGAGACTTTGATACCAGCAGTCAGTCCTGTTTGCTCTGCAGCTACTTCATTGACCAGTCCCGAAACGCTGAAGGTTGGCTTTGGTTCTGGAATAAGGTCAGTACTGATACCATAGTAATCAAGTAGCTTGTGGGCTAAGCCATTTTCTTTGAAATTCCATAAGACACCTTCAGAAAGACCGGAGATAGTCGTGCTTATTTCACCAGTAAGTTTCATAGCTATGTAATCTCCAGGAAGTAAGATCTTATCTATCTTCTCATAGACATCGGGCTCATTGTCTTTGACCCATTTTAATTTACTGGCTGTAAAATTACCTGGCGAGTTTTGATAATTATCTAAACAAAAATTCTGACCCAGTGCATGGAATGCCTGATCTCCTATGGATACAGCGCGACTATCACACCAGATTATTGAAGGCCTCAAAACTTGTTGATCTTTATCTACGACTACTAGGCCATGCATCTGGTAGCTGATACCAACGGAAAGTATATCAGAGCTTTTAATTTTATTCTTTTCAATAATTTTTTTGGTGCCTAAACAAAGATAGCGCCACCACAACTCAGGTTGCTGCTCGGCCCATCCTTTTTGTCTAGAGATCATATCCATTTCTATCTCAGGATACTGCACGATATCTATGACCTTTTTTGTATCAGCAGAGACTAGTGCCGTCTTGATAGAAGAACTTCCTATATCATATCCTAATAAATACATTTGTATGATTGTAATGAACGCTAGCTTATTAAAGAATTATTTCACCTTTATTCTGATAGTGCTCCAGTGAGGCGCACCCAGTTCTAATGACCTCTGAGTAGGTGCAGAAGAAGAGACCATCACCTCATACTCGCCCTTTTCTAGCTGAAGGTTACCATCAGAATCATAGACACTAAAGGCACTGCTTTCTAATCCAACGGTCACTTTCTGTTTCGAATTTGGACTCAAGCTTATACGCTTAAAAGCCTTCAGTGATGAGTTAGGGTCCAGTTCAGATCTGTTGACTTTTGAGACATAGACTTGCGCCACCTCATCAATCATTATATCCGAATTATTTGATATTTCAATGGAAAGCTTCAGCTCGTCATTTTTTCTAAAGGTTTCCTTTTCTGCACTTAGTTTACCATATGATATCTGTCCATAACTAAGACCAAATCCAAAAGGATAAAGTGGCTCCTTATCCATATAACGATAAGTTCGGCCTTGCATATTATAATCATCGAACGGTGGGAGATCTTCTATACTTTGCACAAAGGTTACTGGCAACTTACCTGAAGGACTTTTCTTACCGAAGATCAGATCTCCTACCGCCTGACCACCTTGCTCACCAGGATACCAAGCATAGAGAATGGCATCAGCCATCTCATGTACTTCTGGTATAGAAATAGCACTCCCCCCAGTAATGACTACGATAAGCTTTTTCGCTTTTCCTCTGAGTAATTTGAGATAGTCTAACTGATGGGGTGGTAAGGTGATATACTCTCTGTCCCCATAACTTGGCGAAGCTATTGCCTCCCCTTCTTCTCCTTCTAATAATTGTGTGATACCCATACATGCAATAGTAACATCTGCTACTTCAGCTTCTTCAGAAAACCAGTCCATAGGATTTACATTGGGTCTGTCGAGAAGGTTACCTTGAACATATCTTATGGCTGTATGATCAGAGACATTACTAGCTATACCTTCTAACATTGTTCTCATATCATCACTTATCCCATAATAGTTAGCTAGCAGCGCTTGCGCATCAGCAGCAGTGGGTCCAGTCACAAATAGGTTCCTCAGTTCTGGATCTAGGGGAAGTAGCCCGTCCTCATTTTTCAAGAGTACGACAGATTTAACCGCAGACTCATAAGTTAAATCTAGATGCTCTGGAGATCTCACGACCTTAGTTGTGATAGTATCACTCATTACGTTTCCATCGTCAAAGAGGCCTAATCTAAACCGAGTAGGCAAAAGTTCTTTAAGATTTCGATCTACCTCATCTTCTGTTGTTAGTCCTGCTTTTATTGCAGCACCTATTTCAGGATAGGTGTTTCCACAATTGAGATTACAACCGTGCTTCAGAGCGAGTGCTGCTGCTTCCTTTCTATCTTTGGTCAATCCATGGCCTTCAAAGAAATCTTGTAAGGCCCAACAGTCAGAAACAAAATACCCTTTAAAATTCCACTTATCGCGGAGCACATCTTGCATGAGGTAGGAATGAGCGCAGCAGGCTTCACCATTTGTTCTGTTATAGGCACCCATAACACCTTCTACTTTAGCTTCTGTTACTAATGCCTCAAAAGCAGGCAGATAAGTATTCCACAGATCATAATCAGAGACTACTGCATCAAAGTTATGTCTATCTTTTTCTGGACCACTATGCACTGCAAAATGCTTTGCCATAGCTGCTACTTTGAGATACTTACCTGTACCCTGCAGACCTTGTACAAAAGCAACACCTATACGACTTATTAGATGGGGATCTTCGCCATAGGTTTCCTGTCCTCTTCCCCATCGAGGGTCTCTAAATAAATTTACATTAGGTGACCAATAGGTCAGCCCAGCATATCTATCCATATAGCCTGTTTTCTTATTGGCATTAAATTTTGCTCTTCCTTCTAAGGCAATTGCAGCACCTATCCTCTGCATTAGGTCTACATCAAAAGTTGCTGCCATACCTATAGCCTGAGGAAAGATAGTCGCCTTGCCGTTTCTTGCTATTCCATGCAAGCATTCGTTCCACCAGCTATAATGTGGTATATCCAATCTCGGAATGGCAGGTGATTCAAACATAAGCTGCGCTGCTTTCTCTTCTAAACTGAGTTTAGAGACCAAGTCATCGACTCTTTCAGATATGCTAAGATTAGAATTTAGATATGCCGCTTTCTCGTTCTGGGCATAAGCTACCCTAGCTGTACTGAAAAGTACAACTAGACATAAAAGAGAAATAGTTTTCATATGGATCTATTATAAAATTAGGAGTCTCTTAGAAAGACTTCCATCAGTAGTTGTTATCTCTAAGTTATAGGTGCCAGCAGACAAATAAAGATTTTGAACTTCATCTGACAAAACATTAGTCCTGCTCAGAACTTGCTTTCCAGAAACATCGTAGATAGATATGTCTACTGTAGAATATTTATTTGGAAACTGCAATGTAACTTGACCTTGCGTTACAGGATTGGGCGAAACGACAAAATCGGTAGAATCCAGCTCTTGGACAGAATCCACATCCCCCAATACTACATTTAATTCCTCATCAGCACCTAGCAACATTTCCACTTCTGTAGTCATGCCGTCTTTACTGACGATAATCTTATGTTTCCCTTTGAATGGTCTAAAGCTTGCCCGCCCATCAGCACCAGAAATGTTTTCTTCTTCTGTCCACCAGTCGTTAAATACTTTCTGAATAAACATTTCCCCTGAGGGCTTCAGCGTCCAGTCTTCTTCAAACATTGGTGCATTGGCCTTCCAGTGATTGCCATCCCAAAAACCCCACATAATAAATGCATCCATACCTGGATGGCTAAAAGTTAAGGTTAAAAAGTCACGTAGATATTGAGCTTGTATGCCTTCATCTACTGCAGCATTAATATCATATTCTGTAACTTTCATTCGCTTATTATAGCGCTGGTAGAAATCATCGAATATAGCTTCTACTTGAGGTATAGAATTAGGAACAGATCCTATATGAGACTGAAACCCTATACCATCAAAAGGCACATCATCATCTTTCAGCTCATCTAAGAAAGATTTATATCTGGCAATCTGTGCCGCGGAGCCACTAGAAATAGCCATGTAGTCGTTAATGTATAGCTCCAGGTCTGGATCCATTTCTCTGACTTTCCTAAATATTTCACCATACAATTCCCTACCAGTATCAAAATTAGGGTCTTTTCTAAACGCTTCTTCTAAAGTTCTGTTAGTGGTTATTTCATTTAACACATCCCAGTCTCTTACAACCTTACTTAATCTAGGTTGTGTAATCATCTCACTCAATCTAGCATCGATCCTTTGTCTCAGATAATCGAGATTGTCTAGATTGTCATTTATATCTTGAGGCAGGAAGTCACTACCAGGCCATAATAGATTGTGACCTCTCATAGTTACCCCACTATCATTTAAGTACTCGAATGCACTCACTGTTTGTTCTGGAGTACCCAGCCATTCTTCTTCCCAGCCTCGCCACTTCAGTGCATTTTCATTGACACATTCATTAAATCCATGACCTTCACCATCCAGATTAAAAATCTTCTGCACATAAGTCTGATCAAAGCAATTATTACCTGGGAATCTACATGTTACTAGGGCAGAGCCAAAACCAAATTCATGCTGCTGCATCTCTATACTTACCATAGCCCCTTCCACTGGATTTCCATTTTTATCAGAAACATTGACAGTAAGATCTGCTTTTCTGAGTCTCTCTATTCTGCTTTCAGCTAAGGCTCTCCAGGGCGCATCTTCCTCTATACCTTCATAATTAAATGGAGAGAAACTAGTAGGCAAATCTTCTACACCATATGCGTCCTTATAATTTATAGCTGTAAATCCAGCGATGGTAATATCTTGTGCAGTGGTTGCAAGATGAAAACCTGCCTTCAATCTTCTAGTGGCAAAACTCTGAGTAGCCTTAAAGGCGACAAAGTACTGGTTCCAATCTGGGGTGAAGTTTAAAGAAAAATAGAACTGCTTATCAAAGCTGTTAGCATCTTCTGCAAATACAAAAACTTGAGAACCAGATGAATTTTCTTTTGCCCAAAAAGTCACAAGTATCAAGTCTCCTTCACTGATAGGTGAAGTGGTTTCTTGTCCCATACCCACATCCCAAGCATTATTTCCTGCTGCTGTTACTACTATCCTTTTACTCAGCGTAAAATCCATATTCACTTCTGAATTATCTCTAAAAGAAGCATTACCATACTGGAATCCTCGCGATGCAAGACCAGCCTCTGTATCAGAAAATATAAATGTACCGCCTTGTATATTATGATTCATCGAGAGGTTATCCAAAATACTCTGGTGGTAGGCATCCTGAGAAAAGCATGTAAAGCTTAAGAAGAAACAAAACAGTAGAGAGCTATAATTCATAGTACGTTTTTAATAAAAAGTGGCTGAAGATAACCTTCAGCCACCAAAGATATTTTTATTCAATAATCAACTTACTGTAAAACGCAGGCTGACCATCCAGAGTTACGTGAATGATATACAGACCTGGAAACAGACCAGCAACATCTACTTCTTGATTAACCTTGCCTTTCTGTTGTATTCCCAACTCTTGCTCCTTCACTACCTTTCCAGTTGCATCCACTATACTAGCTCTTATCTGACCTGTCTTATTTGTTTGCATATCAAGGTAGAGTACATTTAATGCTGGATTAGGAAATATACGTGCAGACTGAACATTATCATGATCTACTACACTTACAGAAAGTGGCTCACCAAAAGTTAACCAATCTATATGTAACTCCCCGTCAAACATTCCGATACCTGGATCTATATAAAACTGAACCAAGTCTATCCTCTCTGCATCTACTGGACAAGGCCCCGCATCACATGCTGTCCCTCCAAATCCACCATCAGTATATTGACCAGCATAGTTATACTCATAAATCTCAAATTCCGTTGTGAGTGGCTGAGTAAGCCCAGCCTGAGAAGTTAAGAAGCCTGCACCATCTTGCAAGTCTACTCTCAAAGGCAAGCCATCTACAGTGGACCTTGCTCTTACATATACTTTATCATTATTATTCAGAGCATTTACTAGAACTTTTTCTGCACCCTCGTGCAACTCATATAGTACAGGACTGAAAGCACCACTTGTTCCGTCACCTATAATTTTCAACTGACCTTCTTCAGCAAGCACTGCTAGACCATCATTATCCGAAACGAAGTCAAGAGAGTTATCATCCATAGCATCTTTGTAATCATCTATACCTACTGGACCCATGTTATCTATCTCTTCTAGAGGCTCTATAGTAGATATCCAGTCTATAGTCATCGTACCTGCATAACCACCATTATCTGGATCAATGTAGAACAAGAGTTCTTTGATAACACTTCCGTCTACTGGACAAGGACCCATATCACAGGCTGTACCACCATAGCCTCCATCAGTATAGGTTCCTGTGTAATCAAACTCTAACACTGAGTACTCTTCTCCCACAATAGCAGAGGTAGAAGGTTCTGTAGTTGCAAATCCTTCTTCATCCACGAGGTCTATTCTGAGAGGAGTTCCAGCTACTGTAGATTTAGCCTTAACATATAATTTATTATTGAATGCTATATTCACAATTTCTGAATCGCCATTTTCGGTATTATGCAAAGCATAATTAAAAGCAGAATAAGGTCCTGCACTACCATCTCCCGTTAGCACAACTTCTGTCCCAGCCTCTTCTACTGTAAATCCTCCTGCATCAGACCACTGATCTCTATTGCTATTATCAAAGTGGTCTACATACTGTCTTACATCTTCTCCTAGAGGAGCTCCAAAAGAAACGTAATCTATTTCCAGACAACCTTCAAAACCTCCATCAGCTGGATTAGGATAAAACAAGACAGTAGAAATCGCCGTAGGGTCTACAGCACAGGGTGCTGTCGTAGCATCACAAGGTGTGCCACCGTAACCACCATCCAAGTAGTTTCCAGAAAAATCTAGCTCTATATCTGCATAGTCTGATTCTAATAATCTCGTAAAAGAAGGTATAGTTGTTACATAACCTGCAGTGTCCACAAGATCTATTCGCAGCAAAGTATTAGCTACATCTGCTTTCGCTCTTATAAATACTTTATTGTTAGCACTTACATCCACAAAGCCACCAGCACCTGTATCCATATCATGTACAGAATAGGCTACAGCAGCAAAAGGTGCATCTACTCCTGTCCCTGTAATCTTAAAAGTAGAAGCACCCACAGAAAGACCAAATGCACCAGAAGTACTGACATAACTATCATCTCCACTGAAGTGATCGCCATATGCTAACACTTCATTAGAACCGCCATCACCTTCTAGTGGAGTACCTATAGAGATGTAGTCTATTTCTACATCTCCTACAAAAGCCCCCGAACCGGGGTTGACAAATAATATTAAATTAGCAATACGTGCTGCATCTACTGGACAAGGCGCTTGGTCAGAAGAGCATCCTGTACCTCCAAAACCTAAGTCAGAATATCCTCCCGCATAGTTATACTCATAGGTTACCCACTCATCAGTGATCGCTTTGGTCACACTGGCAGCAGTCGTCGCCATATCATTGATATCCTGAAGGTCCACACGGATAGTCGTTCCTGGCGTATTAGTTTTCATTCTGATAAAGACTTTGTCTTGACCATCTGAAACCGGAACGTCTATGGTATCTAGTGTAGTAGGATTAAAAAACAACATATTGACAGGCGTCCACATCTCTCCTGTTCCATCTCCTGATATTAGCCAGTTAGAATTAGAAATACTATTAACAAGACCGGTGGTAGAAGACATAATGAAACCAAGTGGATTATCATTATCAAAGTGATCTTGCCATACATCTGATACTGGACCGACAGTCGGAGCAGAACCTACTGAAACAAAATCCAACACAACTGAACCACCAAAAGAACCTTGACCAGGATTGATAAAGAATAATAATTGGGTAATATTAGTCGGGTCTACTGGACAAGGTGCAGTCGCCGCATCACACGGTGTTCCTCCAAAACCACCATCACTCAGGACTCCAGTAAAATCAAACTCGAATACTGTGTAATCGCTCACCAAAGTTTTGGTGACACTACCTATAGTAGAAGCAAAACCATCACCATCTTGTACATCTAGTCTTAGTTGAGTACCTAGATTACTTGCTTTAGCTCTGACATAGACTTTATTGTTTTCGGAAATGTCTATGCTCACAGCATTTCCTTCGTCATCACTTGGTGATAAAGTAAAAGGGTCCCACGGACCAGAAGTACCATCTCCAGTAATTGTCCACTCACCATTCTCTTCTACACTACTATAACCGGAAGGCGTTGTTGCATTCGTTTCTACCCCATCATCAAATTCATCTAGATAAACTTGCCCAATCAGGGGAGCTGTCAAGATAGAAAATACAAAAAGTGTAAAAATTCGTTTCATAGTAAGGATTTATTGATTAAAGAATTTGAATAAATTTTAGGTTATCTATGTTAGCTTCCATCTTTTGGTTTGAACTAAGTTCATTAATAAGATGAAGTTTAACTGTTCGTATTTTTTTGGTATCTGGTGTTGCACCATCTAGATCTGCAAATCTATTGAGAGGAATACTCACTGTCTCCCATCCTTCCCAGTCAATTGCAATCGTCTCCGTAAAATCATTAATACTGCCTCCTCTTTCTGCTAACACGATAATGAGATGTGTATCTTTCCTTCCATTAGAATTCAAATCTAATTCTAAGAAAGTATCATTCAAGTCAGAAGATATTTCGAAAACCTCAAAGACAGCAGGATCATTAGAATGGCTTTCCGCTCCCCCTATCCAGCCATCACTTACATCCGCACCAGATAACTTTAAAAAATTACCTTCTATTGGATCAGGTCCTTGGTTAGTAACAGCTGTCATATTATTTTGCTCTATATTTCCATAGAACAACCACTTCTCCGTTTCTGCTCTTACACCATTACCATCAAAATCATTCACCAGCAATTCATTAGTGGAGAAAAACAACTCTGGTGTAATAGAGGAGCCACCGTTGGCTTTTACTCTTATTCTTCCTTTCTGTACACCTGCTGGTACTTCTACAACCAAAGAATCCGGCTGGTGATAAATTATATTGCCTGGTATAGAATCAAAAAACAACACTTCTAATGGCTCGAAAAAGTTCTTTCCTAGTATCGTCACTTCACTGCCCACATTAGCTGACTTAGGAAAAAAATTAAAAACAGATGGAGCATCTAAGGTCACTCGAAAAGGAAAAGAGGTCTCTCCATGTTCTGACACTATCCTTATCATGTTTTCTCCTATTACAGCATTAGGTGGAACTCTAAAAAGCAAGGCTTTGTCAGTACCGAAAGACGGGTTAAAATCAGCAGCAATGCCCTCATCAAAGTCGATGGCTAGTAGGTCATTAAAATCGGAACCCTCTACTGTGATCAATGTTTCTACTGGACCAAAATCTGGCGTAAAACTCATTACCGTAGGTGCTTCTCCAGAATTACATGACATCATAGAGAAGAACACTGCGACCAAGGCTAGGAGTATAAAATTATTTTTCTTTATCATCTTAGTATCCTGGATTTTGAGTCAAGTTAGGATTAATAGCTAGTTCAGCTGCTGGTATCGGAAAAAGGACATTGAAATCTTGAAATTGCTTTCCATGTAACTGCATAGTCTCCTTTACATCCCCTTTTCTGAGCAAGTCAAACCATCTGTGATTCTCAAAAGCAAATTCTATACGTCGCTCATCGAAGACCATATCTGTGGTTACATTACCTACCTCTTGGAGTCCTGCCCGTCTCCTTATTTGATTAAAGGATTCCACTACATCTGGTGTAATAGAAATATCCCCATTTTTTCTGCAAGAAGCCTCTGCTAGAGTAAGTAGCACATCAGCGTATCTGATGGCATGCTGATTCTGAGGTGTACTCATAAAACAGACATCAGCTCCTCCTCCTATGACATACTTCTTAATATTAATGAGTCCTCTAGAAGCTCCAGTTGGGGGATAAGTGTAGCCGCCAGAGCTAGGATTGATCATAGGATAGGCATCTCCTGCGGTCATAATAGAGTGATATTTTCTGAGGTCGTTGTCTTTAAAAATATCTTTCGCTGTTGTGCCTGGGTTATCTATGTTAGGCGCTGTAGGAATCTGAGAACCCCAGCCATCTGTATTGCCTGTTATCGCTTGGCCCCATGGCGCAAAGAAGGCTTGTAAGGCATTGCCTGTATTGCCAGGACCACAACCGACATACTGAATCTGCCAGATGGATTCGGCATTATTATCACTGACGTCTCTTAACCAATTATTCTCAAAAGGAACCAGCTGATATCGATTAGTAGTTATGACTGCTCTACATAATTCCATGCTCTCATCATAATTGCCTATTGTCACGAATACTTTAGCTAGTATAGACCTAGCCGCATCACTCGTCACCCTTCCAGCATCAGAAGAAGGTCGCACATCAGGTAGCTCACTCACAGCTAGCTCTAAGTCTTCTATAATGAAGTCGTATACCTCATCCACTGAGGCTCTAGATACATTCAGGTCAGCATCATTAGTAGGCACTTCAGTAATTAGTGGCACTCCTCCAAAGATACGTACCAAATCAAAATAACTAAAGGCTCTCAAAAATCTAGCCTCAGCTAGTATACCAGCTTTCTGGATAGGATCCATTTCTACAGGTGGGACAAAAGTTAAAATCTGATTAGCCAAAACCACCAACTTAAAATGTTCCGTCCAGTATTCTAGAACCGGTGCATTATCAGGGCTGGTCGTAAAATTATCTATGGGAGAAAAATCAGGATCATTACCTCCCGTAGTTGTATTATCAGACGGAATTTCTTCTATCATCCAGGATTTTCCGCGCCAGTTGATTGCTTGTATAGCAGTGTACATCGCCTTTGCAGCTAGATCAGCTTCTTCACCTGTAGTATAAAAACTACTTGTGGTCAACTCATCCAGTGGTTCCCTATCCAAAAAGTCTTCACAGCCAAACTGAAAAAAGACCAGAATCAATAAAAGTATTTTTTTACTCATAGTTATTGCTCTTAAAAATTGACATTAGCACCTATCGTAAACGAACTAGCAACTGGAAATCTTCCATTATCTACCCCATTGATAAGTGGGTTCTGATTGAATGAGCCTATATCTGGATCATATCCTGAATACTCCGAGGCAGTAAATAGATTTTGTCCACTTACATATAACCTCAAACTAGAAATATTTATTTTTTCCAAGAGACTAGAAGGTAATTTGTAACCCAATGAAAGGTTTTGCAAGCGGATAAAACTTCCATCTTCTATAAACCTGTCCGAGACCCTTCTGTTTGCATTAGGATCTATTCCTGTGGCTCTGGGTTCTGTACCTTCCTGGTTAGTCGGTTGCCACCTGTTTTGGACATCTACGGACTGATTATGCCAGGCACCCGTACCTGCAATATCACGGCGCAAGAGATTATAGACCTCATTACCGAAAACACCTCTAAAGAAAACACTAAAATCAAAATTACCTATGGTGATATCATTAATAAGATTAACAGTGAAATCAGGATGTGGACTTCCTATAAAAGTCTGGTCATCATCATTTATTACTCCATCATTATTTAGGTCCTCAAACTGTAGGTCACCTGCTCTAGTACCTACTTCCTGAAAAGCCGCTTCTGCTATTTCTTCAGCACTATCAAAGATACCTACGACTTTATGACCATAGTACTGCCCTATCGGCTGTCCCTCTTCTGTACGTGTAATAGGTAATGCCTGTACGACTCCTATTATAAAACCTGTATCTCCTAGATCTACAACTTCATTCCTATTCACGGATAGATTAGTAGAAGTCCGCCAATCTATTTTACCTACCATGTTCTGAGTAGTCAGACTAAACTCCACACCTCTATTATTCATCCGTCCTATATTTACAAAAGGAGGAGACAAGGATCCAGCAGTAGCGGGCAAAATAGATTCTAGTAGCATATCCGTAGATGCTTTGTTATAGAAATCTACAACTAATTCTATTCTATTATCAAAGAGTCCTAAATCAAGTCCGACATTGGTCTGGACTGAGCTTTCCCATTTAACATCCGGATTGGCAATATTTGCTGCGGTAAAAGCCGTAGTTCTAGAATTACCTATTACCACATCCACTGGTTGCAAACGCGATACGAAAGAATATAAGCCTATCTCTTGGTTACCTACTGCCCCATAACCTAAGCGCAGCTTCATATTGTATATGGGTTCTATACTCTTAATGAAAGGCTCATTAGATAATCGCCATGCAACAGCTACAGAAGGGAAGTACCCAAATTTATTGTTAGCACCAAACCTGGACGAGCCATCCGCTCTAAGCGTTCCTGTAAATAGATACTTCTCGTCTAAGTTATAATTCAGTCTTCCAAAGTATGATAGCAGTGCCCAGTGTCCTGCTCCACCTATTACATTTTGGGTAGCTGCATCTCCTAGTATCAGCTCGCTCAAAGTGTTAGTTGGTAGATTTTCTCTTACAGCAAACAACCAATCATATTTTCCCTCTTGCGCTTCGAAGCCAGCAAGAAAAGTCATTTTGTTTTTATCATTGAACGCCTTATTGAAAGTTAGAAGATGCTTGTTATTCCAATAAGTGTTGGTGCCTGGATTTCTGACAACCTTAGACTTCTTGCTCTGCGTTCCTCTATCATATGCCGGCTCAAAAACGTTGTGATTAGAAAAAAGTAAGTCTGTAGCAAATTCTGTACGATACTTTAACCATGGCGTTATATCTACCTCTCCATAAAGGCTACCTAGCAATCTTGTCTTAGAATTGACATCGTTTACTTCTAGAGCATTTGCCAAAGGATTATCAAAAGTCAAGACGATATTTTCACCTGTAGGAGCGACACCAAAGGTGCCATCTAAGCGTCTATCAGGGACCATGGGTGGTGTGAGTAGAGCTGTATATATAACACCTTTGTCATTATCATTAAAGACAATATTCTCTTTTGTCCTTGAGGTTAGTAAATTCATTCCTACTCTGAATTTCCCTATCGTTTGGTCCAAATTTAGCCTTGCACTATATCTTTGGAAACTAGATCCCTGTACAATTCCATCTTTGTTATGTGCACCTAATGAGGCCGCAAATCTTGTCCCATCTGATCCACCAGACATAGTGATTTGGTGATTACTCATATTGGCCTCTCTGAAAATAACGTCTTGCCAGTCTGTGCCATCTCCTAACAACTCTATCTGCTCGAACTCTTCAATGTCTCCTATAGAAACTTGAGAAACATACTCTGCATAATTTAAGAGATTCATCATAGGTATCTCCCTGTATAAGCGCTGCTGGCCCCAGTATGTATCATAGCTCACTTGAGTCTTACCCACTACTCCTTTTTTCGTTGTGATAATAACCACACCATTAGCCGCACGTGAACCATATATTGCAGTAGCAGAAGCATCTTTTAGTATCTCTATAGATTCTATATCATTGGGATTTATGGTAGTAAGTGCATTGGTGTTTTGGCCTTGGCCATCTCTTAAGTAAGAGGTTCCACCATTATCACTACTTATAGGAATACCATCTACCACATATAATGGCTCAGTAGACAGAGTAGAACCAGATCCTCTTATCTTGATAGACATAGAACCTCCTGGTGCCCCACTATTCTGAGTAATCTGTACACCTGCACTTCTTCCTTGCAGAGCTTGTTCCAGACCAGTGTTAGGCAACTGTTTGAGTTCCTTGACCCCTATGCTAGATATGGCACCAGTAAGATCACTTTTCTTTTGAGATCCATATCCTACAACAATGACCTCGTCAAGAATGGCAGCGTCCTTGGCCAGTAAGATCGTCATAGGACCTGATTGTATGGTGACATTTTGATCCTTGTAACCTATATAACTTATGTCCAGGCTAGAAGACTCTTGTACTGACAGGACAAACTCCCCATTAAAATCTGTGATAGTGCCATTAGAGGTTCCAGCTTCTATTACACTAGCTCCTATGAGTGGCTCTTTACTGTCTTGGTCGATGACGACACCTGTTACCTCTATGGCTGTAATGGGAGTACTAGATAGGGCCAGATTACAAAATAGAACTGATAGAAATACTACTGTACAAAAGAATATTCTGCAATTGTCCGCTATTATCATGACCTATGGCTAATGAATATAATTCTGACACCTGAGAGATTAAGGAATTATATTCTGTAAGTAAAAATATATTGAGAACAAAATAAGGCCTTCTAAAAACTCCGCAAGAAGTATTTTGATTAAAAAAACCCGACAAATACACTTCGTCACAACTACGTCATCACGTCATATGCACTTCAATGCCCTTTAGCCAGTAAAATAGACCATCACACCTATCACAGCAAGGATCAGGAACAATGAGGCAACAATATCTATGATATTATAACTGTTCTTAGCAGATGCCTTTTGTTCTGGAGTCAGGGTTGCAAAGGTAAGTCCAGCTATAGAGGCCTCAGTAGGTGCTGTTGTCATCAAACTGACAATAACCCCAACAATCACATATAATAGGAATAACCAAATGGCTAAATGCGCAAAATTGATACTTGCAAACTGAGCCATCATGCCAGAACCCTCACCTCCTGTTGTCAACTCTGCAGTAATCCTAACAGCTGCTAATACCACTCCTAGTAAGAGTACAGAAATAGCGCCTTGCGATGTCATTCTCTTCCAAAGAATTCCCATCAGGAATACAGCAGTAATCGGTGGAGCAATGTAAGCCTGAACACTTTGTAGATATTGATATAAAGTACCTTTAGATAGAGCCTCTAAAAATGGCACCCACAAAAAGCCTACTATCATAACGCCTACTGTAGCTAACTTCCCGATTCTCAAAAGTTTCTTTTCCGAAGACTCTGGGTAAAGTTTTTTAAATATATCAACTGTGAAAATTGTAGAACTAGAATTAAAGACAGAAGCCAGTGAACTCATCAGCGCAGCCATCAGACCTGCTGCTACCAGACCTCTCAGTCCTGCAGGCAATAGGTAAGTAACAAGAGCTGGAAAAACCTCATCACTTTTTTCATATGTAAGAACGCCTTGTTGTTTTAATACAAAGGCAATGATTCCAGGAACCAAGAAAATAAAGATCGGTAATATCTTAAGGTAGGCACCAAAGATGGCACCCCTTCTACCTACTTGTATATTAGCAGCTGACAATGTTCTCTGTACTATATACTGATCAGTACACCAGTACCAGATACCGACAATCGTTCCACCTATAACCATTCCTGTCCAAGGAAAATCCGGATCTGATGGTGGCCTCCACATATTAAAGTGACTGGAGCCCGCTGCCATTTTTAACTCTGTCCATCCTCCTACTGCATTCAATCCGAGTATGGTAATGATAAATGCACCAATGATCAAAATAACAGTCTGGATAGCCTCTGTATACACAACCGCTTTCATACCACCTAAGATAGTGTATATGCCCGTGACCAGCACAGTGAGCAAAGCACTGGTCGTAAAATCCAAGTTGAGAAGATTAGAAATAACTATTCCTCCAGCATATATTGTTACTGAAACTTTAGTTAGAATATAACCCAGTATGGAAAAAATAGACAAGAACCATCTGGATCTAGAATCAAATCTTTTTTCTAAAAACTCTGGCATCGTATAGACCCCACTACGCATATAGAATGGCAAAAATAGCCAACCGAGTAGCAAGACTATCCAAGCATGCAACTCATAATGGGCTAAAGGCATATTGCCTGCTGCACCAGTTCCTGCAAGACCTACCACATGCTCAGAACCTATATTAGATGCGAAGATAGAAGCACCTATCACAAACCAACCCATATTTCGACCTGCTAAAAAATAGTCTTCTGTGTTCTTGGATTTTTGGCTAATGACCCAATAAGCGACGCCTAATAGAACTGCAAAATAAGCGACTAATACTACCCAGTCTAAAGTCTCGAATGCCATATTAGTTAGTTGGTTCTGAAAGAATAAAATCCAATCAGAGGATTGTTAGATTAAAAAAGATAATGGGCAAATTATGGATTCTCTCATTAAATCAAAGACAATTACACTTATTAATTTCAACTCCAGATGTTGAAAGCTAAAAAACACATTGGGGGTAAATAATAATTAATTTGGGGCTCTTTAAGAATGAGAGTCGACTTCAAATATCTGATAACAATCACAATTACTCTGTGTTTTTGTATCTCAAAGCAAGCATTGTCTCAAGACACCATCTACCTCCAGAACCCTTCTTTTGAAGCTTACCATTACAATGGCTTTTATCAAAGATTAGATATTTGGAGAGATCTAGTAGTGGTTCCTAACTCCCCTCCCACCATCCATGGGTCAGAAGGTATCATGTATAAGGTGACTCATGAGGCTAGTGACAAAAAACATTTTGTGGGAATGGTGACTAGATATGACAGTACCTGGGAAGGCATAACTCAACTACTGGATACACCACTAAAAAAAGACTTTACTTATTCCTTCGAAATAGACCTCTGTACTTCTTTAGAAATGAAGAGTGCCACCCGAAGAACAACAGATGAGGCAAATATCTCAAAGTCAAGTTCCATTGTTTTGGAAGATTTTCATCACGGGGCTATTATCCGCTTACAAGGATCACATTCCCGGAATGGCGCTAATGAGGTTCTTTATAAAAGCATAAGGATAGAACACGAAGATTGGAGGCGGTACTCTTTTGAATTTACGTCACAAGGGGATTATGATATATTTATAATAGAGGTTTTCTATGATATGGAAAGAGCAGGACTGCAATTCCTGAATGCAAATATCCTTTTAGATAATTGCGGACCCATCATACAGCAACATTAACTAGATACTACCTATACAATTCCTTATAGCCGACGTAAGCGGCTGCAGTCCCTTCTATGTATATCTGTCCTGCCTTGGCTGATAAGGGTTTCAGTTTTCTAGCAGGGGTGCCTGCATAGATATGGCCAGACTCGATTTTCGTACCAGATGTCACGACGGCTCCTGCAGCTATGATGGTATTAGAGGGAACTATGACATCATCCAGGACGATAGCGCCCATCCCTATAAGTACATTTTCTTCTATCTGGCAGCCATGGATAATAGCTCTGTGTCCGACACTTACTTTATCTCCTAAAATAGTATCGCCTCTCCCATTGGTTCCATGGACCATAGTGAGGTCTTGAATATTGACTTGGTTTCCTATTCTTATCTTATTGACATCGCCTCTTATCACCACACCATACCAGATACTACAGTCCTCTCCTATCTCTATATCTCCTGTCAAGACCACATCATCTGCCACCCACGAGGAAGGATGGATGACCGGAGTCTTTCCGTTTACAGTAATAATTTTGGGCATGCCGACTAGTTCTTTTTGTGGCTGAGCGGCGTCAGCTTATAGCCCTCATTTTTGAGTAGATCTATGACTCCATTTTTACCACCTAGATGACCGGCACCGACTGCAAAGAAAACTTGATTAGCAGCCATCTGCTTAGCCATTACAGGAATCCAGTTCTTGTTTCTTTTGTAAAGTAAGACATCTTCATAGCCTTCTATCCCTTGCTCTTCTTCACTCATGAAGGTGACCATCTTGGTGATATTTTGGTTCTTATACATGTCTATCATTTCTTTGAAGGCATCATCTTCTGTGTCTCCACCTTTGATGGTTTCTATGAGCATTTCTGCTTGTGCCTCATAAGGGATAGAATCGAATACTGACATCTGAAACTCGATCGTCTCCAGACCATTGACTTCTTTTTTAGCACCCTGAGCGAGGCTGAAAAATTCCATCTCATATGATTTGATTCCAGAATCACCTCCTAGACCTTTACCAAATTCTATATCTCCACTAGCAAACACCGTCAAGAACATCGGCTTCAGTCTTTCCATCAGCATCATCGGTATACCCATCTTCTCTAGATGATCTTTTACAAAATTGTAGTCCTCTTCAGAATAGAGATCTTTTAGTGTTTTACCATCTGCCATAAATGCCTTGGACATAATACCCATCATGGCACCCATATCAGACATATCATCCATATCTATCTCGAATGTTATAGATTCAGCATCTTCAAAAGCTGCCAACGTACCTTCAGGCCAAAAGAAACTTTCTTCCTCTATCATATGGATAGTACCATATAAGTACGAGGGTTCCGCCAGGCCCTTACCTTCTATTTTCCATAACAGCGCATTCTCCAGTGAGTAGTCCTTGACTTTAGGTACTGTAGTAGAACTAGCATCTTTAGTCGCTTTGCAGCTAAAGATGAAAACAGCTACAAAAAGCAGTAGTCCGAGTTTAGAAAGTTGATAAGTATTATTTCTCATTATGAATTTATATTTCTTGCTTTAAAAATGTCATACATCAGTACTGCTCCTGCTACGGAGACATTTAAAGATTCTACTTTACCTGTTCCTGGAATAGCCACAAAGGCATCTGCAAGCTGACGAATTTCTCTTACAATACCCTTTCCTTCAGAACCCATAATCAGAGCTATTGGTTCTGAAAAATCTAAAACTTCTTTATTAGGCGTTTCAGTTACATCAGCCGCCACCAATTTAATACCTGATTCTTTTAAGTACTGCAGTGCTTTTATCATAGAAGTTTCTCTGCAGATGGGAATATCTTTTATAGCACCTGCTGAGGCTTTGTGCGCGAAGGCATTGATACGAGCAGTCCGCTTTATACTGACCACTATAGCATCTATTCCAAACCATACTGCTGATCGTGCCAGAGCACCTATATTTCTGACATCTTCGATTCCATCCAGCACTAAGATTGCAGGGGTCTTACCCTGTTCATAAATGTGAGGCAATACATCAGCAATGGTCAAGTATTCTACCAAAGCCAGCTGCGCCGCAAGGCCCTGATGATTGGCGTTGCCGCAGATGGAGTTGAGCTTTTCTTTGGGGATATACTGCAGTGGGATGGTATTTTTCCGAGTCAGATTTCTGATTTCTTTCTCAATATCCCCTTTCATGGAACTGTCTATCCATACCTTCTCTAGCTGAGTGCCTTCTGAGATAGCATCTAGAATGGGTTTTCTCCCTACTATTATTTTGTCTTTTGGAAAGGGCGCCTCTTCTTTGATAGAGCAGAATTTGTATTAATGTGAAATGAAAAGATGTAAATATCCGACAAAAAGTCCAATGTGAGTTTTTATACCTCTTTTGTATCTGCCAGAAGAGGGTGACCGATGGCGTAGATCAGCTGTTTCTGGATTATGGAATTTCTAAGGGAAATCATAGGTTCGAGAAAGCTCTTAGTCTGGAAATGGAGTACAATCAAGCATTGTGCCTCCCCTTTAATCAAAAGACTCTTATACCAGAAAGGGTATATATCTTATTAAAACAATTGATATATGAAAGAAACAAGCAATAATGTCTTGTATACTCTTATTTCCGCACTATAAAAGTGTACGGATATAGTATTTTAGAGTCAAGAAAAACTTAGATCAAACATGACCAGATTAATCCAAATTCTATCTATTCTATTAGTTCTTCCTCTACTAGGGCTCAGCCAAGCAAGTCAGACCCTTGATACTGAAGAGATTGCAAAAAAATACGTCCAAAGTAATTACGAAAAATTGGGCCTCACTCAAGCAGATGTCAGTGATCTTATAGTCTCAGATCATTATGTAAACAGTAATAATGGTTGGACTCAAGTCTATTTTGTTCAAGGATATAAGAATATCCAAGTTGACAAAGCAGTGCTTAACGTCAATATCAAGCCTGATGGGACCATTCCTTACCATGGAAACAGGTTTGTAAAAGACCTAGAGAGCAAAATCGAAAGCGATGCCCTATTGGTTTCTTCGACTGAAGCTATTATATCTGCTGCTGCAGATTTGGGGATAGAAAGCACCCAGGCCCCTCTCGCCTTAAAACAAAAGGATAAACTAGGTCGTCAATTCTTTACAGCAGATTATGCTACAGAAAAGATGACTGTACAACCTAAGTATGTCAAAGTAGAAAATGGCTTGTACAAGCTGGCGCAAGAAGTATATATCCATGCCAAAGGATCTTCTGATACCTGGTTCTATCATATAGATGCTATAAGTGGTCAAGTAATTTCTAGAACGAATAACACAGTCTACTGCAAAGTAGAAAATGATATGTTCCATAATCATTCTTCTGGCTGTAATCATGACCATGGTGATCATAATCATGCGGTACCTTTTCAGAAGAATAATGTTGCGGCACCTGCTACTACTAGTGGTGATGGAGCGGAGTACACAGTATTTGCCTTACCAGCTGAGAGCCCTATTCATGGTCCTTTTGTAAAAGTGGTAGACCCTAGTATAGAGGCTGCTTCTCCATATGGCTGGCATGATGTAGATGGTGCAGATGGCGCAGAATACACGATCACAAGAGGAAACAACGTGTGGGCTTATGAAGACTCAGGAAACAATAATGCATCCGTAGGCAATGAGCCTGATGGTGGTGACGATTTGATTTTCGATTTCCCATATGATGAAACTCTCAATCCATTTAACAATAGAGATGCAGACGTAACAGGTATGTTCTATATGTGCAACATGTTGCATGATATGACGCATTTGATAGGTTTTGATTCTGCATCTGGAGCTTTCCAGGAGAATACTTATGGGACTGGTGGAGCTGGAAATGATCCTGTACTGGGAGAATCATTAGACGGAGATGGTGTGGACAATGCAAATTTTGCAACACCAGCAGATGGATCAAGTGGAAGAATGCAGATGTTCAGATGGGTATTTTCAGATCTCTTCAGAGTTTTATCACCTGATGTCATCGCTAAGAGCTACACAACAGGAGATGCCACATGGGGCATGACTCCAGATAATCTGGACGTGGATATCACCACAGAGATAGTAATTGTAGCTGATAGCCATCCACAGTTTCCGGAACAAGGCTGTGGAGAAATAGAGAATGATGTAGCAGGAAAAATCGCAATGGTTTATAGAGGCACTTGTGAGTTTGGTCGTAAGGCTCTCAATGCTGAAAATGCAGGTGCAGTAGCAGTAATAATCTGTAATGTTCCAGGTGTAAATGGAGGTGATGGTGAGAATACTCTAGGGCTAGGAGCTGGTGCTGACGGCGATATGGTTACTATCCCAGTTACTTCTTTAGCATTTAGTGATTGTGAGAGAATAAGAGTAGAAATAGAAAAAGGACCAGTAGAAGGGCAACTGAAAATCTTAGATGAAGGACCTGGAGAAGTCAGTAGTGGTTTCGACAATGGTGTTATTTCTCATGAATATGGTCATGGTATCAGTAACAGATTATATGGTGGACCATCTCTTGCTGGTTGTCTCGGTGGAGGTGAGCAGATGGGGGAAGGTATTTCTGATTACTTTGCTCTAATAATGACAGCAAAGCCAGGCGATAGAGGAACAGATGCTAGAGGAATAGGAAATTTTGTGGATGGACAAGGCGTAAATGGTAGAGGCATAAGAAGATTCCCTTATTCTACAGATATGACTATCTGCCCTCTTACTTATGATTTTATCAAAGGACAGACTGCTCCCCATCCTGTGGGTGAAGTATGGTGCGCTGTCTTATGGGATATCTATTGGGCTTTTGTAGATCTGTATGGCTGGAATGCTGACTGGACAGATGAATCTGCTGGAAATGTGAGAGCTATGAAAATGGCTATAGACGGGATGAAAGCTGCGCCATGTAATCCTGGATTTATAGATATGAGAGAAGCCATGTTTGCAGTGGATGGTGGTGAGCACGAATGTATGCTTTGGGAAATATTTGCAAGAAGAGGTTTAGGCTTCTTTGCTGACCAAGGAGATCCTCAAGATGGAGATGATGGTTTTGAAGATTTCGAGCCAAAGCCTACTTGCATCACTACTCTTAAGATAGACAGAGAACTTGTCACCTTAATCCAACCAGGAGAAGATGTAGAAGTCAAAGTAGATGTTGCTAACCATACCTTAGGGACTGCAGTAAATGTAGTAGTTACAGAAACACTTCCTACAGGAATGAACGTTATAGATGGATCTGCTACGATACCCTATACACAGAATGGCAATGAAGCTATTTTTGAGCTAGGTGATATGGCAACATTAGATGAGCTTTCTTTTAGCTATTCTCTTTCCACTGATCCATCAATTAGCTCTATCACCAAAAAAATAAATCAAGTAGAAACTCCTGAAGAGCAAAATGAATGGCTCAGAGATATCAATTCTGAAGGCTTCAACTTCTGGGATAGATCTACTTTTGACGCCAGATCAGGACAGATATCATGGTTTGTGAGTGAAGTAGATGGAGACAGTGATCAGCGACTTGTATATCCTAATCTGCCTAAAATAGGGGATCGTCCTGCGCTGAGATTCTGGGGTAAGGCTAGTTGTACACCTATAGAGAACGGTGGATTTATAGAGTACTCTACTGACGGTGTTATCTGGAATGATGTCAGAGACATGTTTATCAGAGGCGGGTATAATAATCCTATCACTTATGCTAATCTAGCAGTGCCTTCACTACAAGGATTTTCTGGATATTCAGATGGATTTACAGATTCTTATATAGCATTAGATTCTATCCAATCAAACAACTTTGATATCAGATTTAGATTTGCTACTTATGATATTGACCCAGAAAACACCTTAGACAATGAGTTAGTCGATGGCTGGTACATAGATGATCTAGAACTGATGGATATCAAATCCTACGAGCTAGAAGCCATTATCAGTGCAGATAATGCTGATCCAGTGACTGATGGTGAAAAAGAAATTATCATAGATAGTGATGGTATTCCTGATGGAACAAATACTGAAGATCTCTTATTAGAAGGCGTCATCCTAGAAGTGGCACCTAATCCTGCTAGCGAATCAGTAACTCTAGATATCATGTCTAATAGAAACTTGGATGCTAAACTGAGTTTGCTTTCATTAGAAGGTAGAATATTAGATGCTCAATCTTTGAATCTATTCCAAAACAGAAACTTGGTAAATCTGGATGTTTCAGATTATGCAGCAGGTTTCTATCTCATACAATTGAGAAGTGGAGACAAGCTTATTACTCATAAGCTCATAATCGAATAATAACCAATGTCAATAAATAGAAAAGGGAAGCGATCGTGCTTCCCTTTTTTTATTTCTAATAATAGAGGCTACTTAGCCTCGATAAATTCTACTCTTCTTCTCCGCTAGCCTTCGCTTCTTTTCTTACTCTATCAGCAACTGAATCAACAGACTCTTCAGAAACATCCGCTTGCTTTCCCTCTACTGCTTCTTTCACCTCTCCTACTTTTTCCTGTACTGCTTCTTTAGCTTCGCTCAGCTTAGCTTTAGCCTTATCCAGTGTATCATCTACACCTAGGCTCTCCGCCACATCTTCCACCTTATCGGATACAGTGTCCATGACTTTACTACCTAGTGCAACAGCCGCTCCTAGCAGGCCACCTTTTTTTAGCGCATCTCCCAGTCCTGCCTTCTTCTCTTCTGCTTCTTCTTTTGCCTCTGTAATTTCTTCTTTAGCATTCTCCTTCATCTCAGTGACTTTCTCTTTCGCATCATCTACTTTGTCGCTGATAGCTTCTTTCGTCTCTGCCAGCGTCTCTTTCGCTTTGTCTATAGTCTCATCTAAACCAGTAGCTTCAGAGAAGTCATCTAATTTTTCAGACGCTTCTTTTACGAGCTTACTGCCCATCGCTACCGCAGCAGCCATGAGGCCTCCTTTAGCAAGTGTCTCTTTAGCTGTACTCTCTGTCGCGTCAGCAGCAACACTTTCCGCAGCATCAGCTTTATCCTTTGTCACTTCCTCTACTTTATCTGTCACTACTTTCTTTGCAGCCTTGGCTGTATCTACGACATCCTCCACAGCTTCTGTTACAACTGCCGCAGCCGTCGCAAGAATAGATTGCTTAACTTCAGGAGCTTCCACTTCCTCTGTTGCTGCTTCAGACTTTTCTGCTTTTTCCTCTCCTGTTACAGCTTTCATTTCTGCTGCTGGTGCTTCAGACTTTTCTACCTTTTCTTCTCCTGTTACAGCTTTCACTTCCTCTGCAGGTGATTCAGACTTTTCTACTTTTTCCTCTCCTGTTGCAGCTTTGACTTTTTCTACCGCTGCTTCAGACTTTTCTACTTTTTCTTCTCCTGCTGCAGCTTTCACTTCTTCTGCTGGTGCTTCAGCTGCACTTGTAACCACTGTATGCTCAGTCCTCTCCCCATCTTTTGCTTTGGCCTTTTTCTTAGGCTTCTTATTTATCATAGCAGCTGCTTTCTCTAGCTTAGCTGCTTCCTCTTCCGATAATTCAGAAGTGGTGATCTCAGATTTGAGTTTCTGCTTGACTTCTTCTTTTTTCTTTTCTATTTCTTTCTTCTCCTCTCTTTTGGCTGCTCTTTGCTTTTCCTTTTCTACCCTCTTCAGCAAGTCTTCTTTGGTCTTCAGCATTTCGTTCAGCTTCTCTTGCTTAGAGTTAATCCTTTCCTGGACCATCATAGACTTCGCCTCTCTTAGCTGCATTTCCAGTTGACCCATAGAAGAGCCAGCTCTGTTGTTTTGGAAGTCTATTTCTTTCTTATCTCTATTTATAGACTGCTCCATTTTACCGATAGCAGACATTAGGCCTTGGTATCTTTTCTCTACTCTAGATACTGCACCTTGCTGTTGTGCCTCAGGATTCTTGCCGTACTTTTTCTCTTTAACAGTCTTGAAAGCATCATCTATACGTTTCCAGACTTTGTTTCTATCATTTCTGGTAAACTCAGTATCCTTAAATTCTCTTTGGATTTTCTTCAGCTCTTCGAACAGAGGATTGAGACTCATCCCTTCACCTACTTTTGTCTTTACTGAATCCAGTCGCTCCGTAAAGCTAGCTACATTCTCTTTAGAGACTTTGCTTAGTGCTTCATTGGCTTTGGTTTTGAATTCTTTGAGTTGGGTGAAGAGCTTATTGGTTTCATCTCTTAATCTATTGGCATGATCCCTAAATAGATTTCTTTCTCTTGCCTGCTCTGAAATCTTGCCCCAGAAACCTTTTACCTCTTCCCAGATACCGCCATCAAATTCTACTAGCTTATCTATTCTTTCTTTCAGGTCTGCAAGTTCCCCGTTATAGAGGTCATATAGTTTAGAAGATAGGACTACAAAATGCCATTCGGCTTTTGCTCTAGAGATAAGATCAGTACGCTGCACTTTTATAGTTTCGGGCAGTAGATCATCAGTAACGGATAATTCTCTAATTATGGTTTCATGGCCTTCTGGAAAGGCGACATCTTTGCCTGTTCTCCAGTTATCCATCATTTCATTATAGAATGCTTCGCTTACGATGTCCTGTCCAAAGGTGTAAATATTCACCTTATTCTCAGCAGCTTTTAATTCTAATGCGAGCAGGATTTTTGCATCCTTTTCATCATTTCCCCAAAGTACAATCTTCTTTTTCATGTCATTTTGTTTTTCGATGCCCACAGTCTTTCAGTAGAGCATATGATTCTGTAATACGGTTAAAATCATACCGCTGTTTCTAAAATAAAAACAGGGCAGTTTCAATAGTTATATAATTCTATACAGCGACACTTTTGCCACTTACATTAGCTTTCTTATTCTCTAAGGCTTGCATAATCTGTACTGCATTAGTAGCAGCACCTTTTCTTAAGTTATCGGCTACTATCCATAGATTGAGTCCTTTTTCTATGGATTCATCTCTTCTGACTCTGCCTACGAACACTTCGTCTTTCTTTTTTGCTGCTCTTGGCATTGGGTAAATATTATTTTTAATATCATCCTGCAAGATCAGCCCTGGCTCGCTCTTTAATAAGTCTTTGACTTCTGCTATATCAAATTGATTCTTAAATTCAATATTGACCGCTTCTGAATGTCCACCATGTACAGGCACTCTTACAGCAGTAGCTGTTACTGCGATTTCGGGAGCTGAAAGTATTTTCCTAGTCTCATGGACCAGCTTCATTTCTTCCTTGGTGTAATCATTATCTAGAAAAATATCACAGTGTGGAAGGCAGTTTTCATAGATTGGATAAGGGTACGCCATCTTATAACTACCTGCTTCTTGCCCTTGGCTTTCTGCATTGTACTGATCTACTGCCTTTGCGCCAGTACCTGTAAATGACTGATAGGTAGATATGACCAATCTTTTAATCCCGTATTTTTTGTGCAGTGGATTCAGTGCCACTACGAGTTGTATCGTGCTACAGTTGGGGTTAGCTATAATTTTATCATCGGAAGTGAGCTGTCCCGCATTAACTTCTGGAACAACTAATTTCTTATCTGGGTCCATTCTCCAGGCTGACGAGTTATCTATGACCGTAGTCCCTACTGCTGCAAAGCGGGGTGCATGTTCCTTAGAAGTGCTTCCGCCAGCTGAAAACAAGGCGTAATCAGGCTTTCGAGAGATAGCCTCATCCATAGAAACGACCTTATAGGTCTTTCCCATGAGCACTATTTCCTTTCCTACAGACCTTTCAGAGGCTACAGGAATAAACTCATCCATCTGAATATTACGTTCAGTCAGAACTTCTATCATTTCTCTGCCCACTAATCCAGTGGCTCCTACTAAAGCTAATTTCATTATTAGTTCTTATTATGCACCTAGTTAATATAGATTACAAAAATAGTTCCTATATATAATAGATGCTTAAAGCTTATATATCATATTCTCATTATATAAACCATTGGTCTTCATATATTTACAAGCGTCTAGGAGCTGCAAACGATAGGAAGACTAATAATCAATGCTTTATACCCTTTTACCTAAGCCAAGACTGTTCCTAAAAAGACGAATAATGAGCAAGAGGATGAACTTTAACTAATTGCAATGACCCCTACTAGAATGCTCCATAAATATACTTTTGTTAGTATGACGATATGCCTTGCACTCGTGCTGGTCAGCCCACTCGCTGCTCAGCTAGACCAAGATTTCAATTCTGGCGGACTGGAGCTGTGGGCTGGAGATGTCAATGATTTCATCGTAAATGCCGAGTCTAGACTTCAGCTGATGGCTCCAGAGGGTGGCAACTCTCTGATATATACACCGGTCAGTTTTCCAGATAGTCTCTCGTGGGAGATAGCCCTAGAGCTGGACTTTGCACCTTCTACTTCTAATGCACTAGACCTGTGGCTGGCTGTGGATGATCTTGCAGATACAGCCTTAGCATCAGGATATAAGTTGAGCATCGGTGAGACTGGGAGTGATGATGCCATCAGATTTATTTCTGTAGACAATGGAACTGAGACCTTGATCGCTAGTGGAGACATGGGCCAGGTGGCGGATGCATTCAGTCTGGACTTGCTTATCACTAAGGATGGGTCTGATAACTGGAGTTTACAACTGAGGGCTCCAGGCGCGGGCCTATTCACTGAAGCTTTCGTTGTAAATTTTGCAGATGATAAACTGGCTACCTTCAGTTCTTTTGGACTGAAATGTACTTACACTTCTACCAGGACTGACAAGTTTTACTTTGATGATATCATTATAAAGGAACTGTTGCCAGATACAGATGGTCCTGAGCTAGTTTCTTCATTAGTGATAGATGCCACTAAGATTCAACTACAATTTAATGAAGCGCTAGATGAGAGTTCGGTAATGAGAATAGAGAACTATTCTATAGAAGGAAGTCAGTCAGTTAGTGCAGTACTCTTTGATGACGCTACGCCTTCCGAGCTATGCTTGCAACTAGAGGAGGAATTAGAGGGTGGAAATACAATACTCATCATAGATGGTCTTATGGATATAAGTGGGAATGTGATTAGTCCATTAGAGTTAGATCTTTTCTTTGCCGCTCCTCCGGAAAAAGGAGATCTTGTTATCAATGAAATATTATATGACCCCATCTCAGGCAATGACGCCGACTATGTAGAACTCATCAATGTCACAGAAAAATATTTAAACCTAGACAGCGTCTATTTCTCTAGAGCTAATAGTTCTGCTAAGGATGTCCAGATAGGAAACAAGCTTATTATGGCTCCTGGACAGATCATTGCTTTTACACCTGATAAAGAAGAAATAGCGGAGACTTTTCTACCCATTCCAGAAGCAAATATTGTCGAACTAAAAATCACAAACTATGTGAATGACGAAGGCAATGTGTCTGTATTATCAGTCATAGCTGGTGAGAGTATAACTCTAGATTCTTTAGACTATACAGATGACTTTCATTCTGGCTTGCTCACTGAAGATAACAAAGAAGGCATCAGTCTGGAACGTTACTCCCCTACTAGTGCAACTAATGATACTAACAACTGGTTTTCAGCTTCTTCGCTCTCTAACAATGGTACACCAGGCTACGAAAACTCCCAAAGAGCTCTCGCTACTCAAGGAGATGAAGTCATAGAACTGGAAAATAAAGTCTTTTCTCCTGACAGTGACGGCAATAAAGATTTTATGCGACTTCGCTACAAATTAGACAAGACAGGCTATGTAGCCAACATTGCGATATATGATGATAGGGGAAGATTAGAGACTTATCTTATAGAAAACGAGTTACTTGGAACAGAAGGTAGCGTCATATGGGAGGGTACTTTGGCTGATGGCTCACTAGCACCTATAGGCATGTACATTATTTATTATGATATCTTTCATGCCGATGGCGAGGTGATATCTGGAAAAAAAGTATGTGTCCTGGCAGGGCGACTTAACTAAACTGATGAGAATATAACTTGAAAAATATCTTAGGACATAAAATGACGCAGGCCATCATAGCAGTATTTATATTGCTAGGGGTCTACATCATCATGTATCCGCCTGATATAGATTTTTTCAGAAAGACTTCTGAGTTTGCTGTCCAGACCATGTTCGGGATGTTGTTCTTGGGTTTTGCTTTTTTGATTTTCAATCAGACCAGACTCATGTTTATCGCTATGATGGCTTGTGGGCTGCTAGCTTTCTACTTGAAGACAGCATCTAATACCAACATGATGCTACCTGAGCAGAACAACCTCCCCAAACTCAAAGTTGCGCACTTCAATCTAGCTTCCTTTGATAAATACGATAGTACTTTTCAAGAATTGATTTTGGATACAGAATGTGATGTGATTTCTTTTCAAGAATATACACCTGACTGGGATGGTTATGTCTCACAGAAGCTACTGGCTGAATTTCCACATGCCCACCGGATGATCAGAGCTGACCTTTTTGGTATGGCTATTTTTTCAAAAAAGAAATTTAAAGACATTGATGTTTTTTACTACAACGAAATTCCTAATCTCAATGTCACCATCAATAGCGGGCTGCAAGATGTACATATCATCAGCTCCTACATTGCTCCTCCTACCTCTAAAGTAAAGTCCAAAGATCACATAGAACGACTGGCAGATTATATCTCTGAGCTAAAAAACCCTAGCGTCATATTGGGGGATTTCAATCAGGTCTACTGGACCCATGATATCAAGGAGTTCAGAGATAAAACTGGTCTCAGCAATAGTAGACGTCATACCACTAGGGTTCCCCATGACCACATCTTCTATTCCAAACTGCTAGAATGCATCAAATTCTGGGAGATAAAAAACCAGACACAAAATCACCTAGGCATCGCTGGAATCTACCAAACCAAAACCTCTGTATCCAACCCTGCCATCTTAAGAACTATCGGTTATTCAGATATCAGAAAGTAAGGTGGCTGTAACTATTATCCATAAAGCATTTTCTGAACTGAGCCTCACGGAGCTCTATGATCTTATGGCCTTAAGACAAGAAGTATTTATAGTAGAACAAAATTGTCCCTATCAAGATGCGGATGGAAAGGACCCAGCCTCCCATCATGTGATGGCTCGCAATGCTTCAGATGCACTAGTCGCCTATGCGCGCATAGTAAAACCTGGAATCAGCTATGATGATTATAGCTCTATAGGACGCGTGGTCAGCAGTCCTACTGCTAGAAGGACTGGAGCAGGTAAGCAACTTATGGAATATGCCATAAAGCAGACTCGCCACCTTTTCCCTGATCACCATATCAAGATATCCGCTCAGACCTATATTATCGAGTTCTACAAAAACCTTGGATTCGAGGCAATAGGAAATGAATATCTGGAGGATGATATCCCCCATATCGCCATGATTCTGGATACAAGCAGCTAAGTGTCATATAAGTAGCACTTGGATAATAAATACTAATATCAAAATGTTAATTTGATGTTGTTTTGTTTCTTTTAGGATGTATATTTCGTTGAATATGTTGACTATGAAATACTTGTTATCACTATGTTTTGTTCTACTACTTTGGTCTGCCAGTTATGGGCAATTAGATTCTACCTATAATGACAACAGGACTTATATGGATAACATAGAGTCTGTTCAGTTTTATGCACAGATGGGTCTGGGTGCAGAAGATGATCTAAATCTGCCAATCATCAGACTTGATTCTGACAATAAGCTGATGCTAGAATTTGATAATAGAGAGGGAGGCTTTACTAATTACCTGTACAGAATTGTCCATTGTGATAAAGACTGGTATTTTTCTAGTCTAGACGAGATAGAATATATCGATGGGTTCAATGATGAGGAGATAGACGATTTTGGCTATTCCTCTAACGCCTATTCTGAATATACACATTACTCTCTTTCCATACCGAATGATGACATTAAGTGGACCATATCTGGAAATTACATGTTATTCATATACGAGGAAGATACCAATCTACCTGTCCTCAGTAGAAGATTTATCATATCAGAAAAGGTCGTCTCTGTTTTTGGTCAAATTTCAAAGCCTCAAGATATATCTCTAATCAGATCGCATAATGAAATCAGCGTCTCTGTTGATTATCGAAACTTTAGAATCATGAGACCTTTGCAAGAAGTCTTTGTGACTGTCATGCAGAATGGAAATGGCAATTCTGCCTACCATAACATACAAGGCACTAACATTATAGATCAGACCATTATGTTCGATGATTATGACTTACAAGTTACCTTTCCTGCTCTCAAAGAGTTTAGATCTTGTGATATCAGATCGCTGCAATATCGGAGCGAATTTGTGCATAGTATCGAAAGGAATGATAACAATACCAATGTGCTGATGGATTTAGACAAAAAGAGAGCTGATAAACATTATCAGACAGAACCAGATGCTAATGGCGGTTACATAATAGATAACAAGGATTCTGGTACAGGAGGAGATACAAATAGTGAGTATGCTAATGTTATTTTCTCTCTCGAAGTAGATAGACCTTACTTAGATGAGGTATATCTAGTCGGAGCTTTTAGCGAATGGAGGCCTAAGGATAAATTCAGACTTGATTATGATACTAATACTGGAATCTATACCAAAGATGTAGAGCTAAAACAAGGCTACTACGACTATATGTATGGCATACTCACAGAAGATGGTATGCTAGAACTTGCACCTATAGAAGGTAGCTGGTACGAAACCGAAAACGAATATCAGATGGTGGTATACTACAGAGAAATAGGAGGAGAATATGATCGGGTTTTAGATGTAGCCACCTTGAGATATCAATTTTAAGAGTGCACCTTTTAAGATAGACTGTACTCAGAGTCTAGCAGACTCCATTATATAGTCGAAAAATAGGGACTCCCTTCTATAAGCCAGCCCAATACTTACCAGCTAAAATCAGCCATTAGCCCCGCAAATACTACCGATTAATAGCTATTTTGAACTTTAGTTAGAAAAATTTGATTCTCAGGCATCATATATTCCACACCTAGGTGTATTGAATATGTAGTGATGCATCACCTTATCGATTTTTCTAAAATTAAAGACAAAAAAGTGATAAACACCTATAGTAAAATAATCATGGCCTTTTTTTTCATAGGCCTTTTGGCAAGCTCTTGCTCTAAAGAGGAATATAATCAAGACGATATAGACAGAATACCTGGTCCTCCAGATACTATTATAGTGGAAGACAAGGTGATACTTAATGTAGGTGGTGTACAGACTCAGCTGAGTGGTATATATTCAGAATGCATTAAAAACCAAGGTCAGATCGAAACCTCAGAGTATACACATATACTTGCCTATGCAGATGGACTGAACATAGAGGAAACCGAAGTGAGTTATAATGGTCCCTTGTATTTATTATACTGGACATCCTCTGAAAAACTAACAGAAGGTGTATACCTGGTGGAAGGCATTGTGTATGATGATAATACTGGTCAGGAAGAAAATGTCCTTTACAAATTATTTATTACTGAAGTCTCTGAGTTTTTCATAGAAGGTCAATTCGAAAGTCAAAGCAGTAGCATTGATGTTAGTTCAGGAGAATTTAGAACCACCTTATACAGTTGTGAAAATCTAAATTTGGATGGAGAGGAATTTGTGGAATATGCAGACGGGAGAATGACCTTGAGCATAGACTCTGGTGATGATGACTTACTCATGTCTGTAATAGCTTATTGTGATGATGCATTTGAAGACAAGCCTGGTCAGGCAAAACTACTGTTTGGAGGAGGAGCTTTTTACTTTGATGGTGATGAAATAACTTTTGACGAAGACCCAGAATTACTCATCATCTTTGACCTAGACAATGGCCCTATTGTATTTGGCGAGAGCTTTAAGGCTTACTACCTTGATGACCTAGAAGATCTTTTGAATTCTTCTGATGATCCAAATTATAATGACTTGATTCAGATGAGTTCTGAGATCTCAGTAACAATAACTTCTGAAACCGAAAACTATCTCACAGGAACTTACATAGGTCAACTGAAAGATGGTAGAAAAGTAGAAGGAACTTTCAGAGCCAACATCGCAAGAGACTGCTAACAGCATCTATAGATGGATCACCAACTTCCAAATATTATACAAGGATGCATCAAGCAAGATCGTAAGGCACAACGCTTGCTCTTCAATCAGTACGGGCGATGGGCACTTACTATCTGCAGAAGATATGTCAATAATGAAGAGAAAGCTCAAGAAGCCTGTAATGATGGCTTCTTGAGAATCTTCAAAAAGATAGACACTTATGATGCGACCAGAGGAGAGCTGAAAGCATGGATGGCGAGAGTTTTTGTTAACTGTGCTCTGACCACGACAAAGAAAGAAACTTTTAATAATTCCTTCTCAGCCTTGGCCGACGTCCATATGGAACCTGTCGCAGAAGAAACCTTTTTTAGCTATGACTCAGAAGAGATACTCAAGTTTCTAAGACCTATGCCTACGGGTTACAAGACAGTCTTTAACCTCTATGTGATGGACGAGTACAGTCATAAAGAAATCGGAGAAAAACTAAATATCTCAGAAATTACCTCAAGGTCACAGCTGAGAAAAGCTAAAATCTGGATCAAAGAAAATGTTTCCTTAGATGCTCTCAAATCGAGTTTAGAATCATGAAAGAAGAGAAATACATAAAAGACAAATTATCCAACTACGACAGCCCTATGGACATGGATGCTATGTGGGCAGAGCTCGAAGATAGCATGGATAAGAACACGGATGAAAAGCCTGTTTTTTGGCTCTTCAGATTTGGAAAAAAGATCTTCTTTAGTTCTATACTTCTACTGATAGCAATTTCTGCATTCAGTTACTACTACTGGAATACTCATAACACCATAACAAAAAACACTTACAGCCAATTAGATAATACTAACACGACTCCATCAGCAACAGAAAGAAAAGCAACCGACCTATCCAAAGGCATTACTGCTGGATCAATAGAAAATGAAACGATCAATGAAGAAGAGGCATCCACTGCTGACCTTAGGACTCGCAATAAAAACAATAGTGGGGTACCAGAAATAAGAGAAAAAATTTCTGATGAAACAAAGACAACAAATATAAACTCTAAAACAAAAGCACAAAAACGAAATAGGCCTACCTCAAGTGGGCAAGCAAAGAGCAGCCAAGCCATTATAAAAAAGCAGCAAGCATCACCCCCTTTACTAGTCAATCAAACGCCAACTTCCAACACTTACATGGCTAAGACAAAAATGTCAAACAAAACTGCCAGTCTATCCACTGAAAAGAAACCACCACTACTAACAGCCATTTCCTTATTAGCTAACTCTCAATTATTAACATTAGATAATACAGCACCTACTTTAGAGATGACTATGGCTGAAAACCCTGTGGAAGTTATAAGAGTTAGGCGTCCACATAAGAAGTGGAGGGCCAGTCTAGGTATAGCTCAGAGTGCCACTTTATTTCAGCATGCGATTACTGATGCTGAGATAGTTTCTTTTAGAAGTAGAAATGGTGAAACTTCCACAACTAATAACTGGAGTATGGGGGTAGGTTTAGAGCGGGTGACAAAACGAGGCTGGTTATTTTCTACTGGTCTCAATTATATCAACCATGGAGCCATATACTCCGCTAGAGATGGCAGGGAATCTATAGAGCTAGAATTTAGTCCAATTGTCTATGTGGATAGCCAATCAAATTTCCTAGGCGAAGGAGAGGAATTGACAGAAATTCTCGTGATCAGAAGAAAAGCTTTTAGGCAATACAAGAGATTGCATAGCATGCAACTACCTCTGCTTGTGGGCTTTGAAAAACGTCTGAGCAAGATAGATTTTTCACTTTCTGCTGGCCCAGCCTGTAACTACTTCTTTTCTCAATCAGCAAATGATGTCAGAGAGACTGAAGCCTTGCTTAATTACAAGCTTTCCACCATGAAAATATCGGGACAGCTAAAAGCGCAAGTAGGTTATAGCTTAAATGAAAAAGTGCGCTTATATACTTCAGTAGAGTATGGTAGCTTATTAGGCACACTAAAAAGTGGTAATGAAGATGTAGAATTTCTTCAAGTCGCTGAAAGCAATTATAACTATGGAAGAGTGAGTATGGGACTGAGCTATGCATTTTAAGAATTTTCCATAACTTAAGGCCACAATCAAAGTTCTATAGGCTTCTATTAAAAAAGAAAATAATGACCCACAAAAAAATCCTACTCTTGCTTTTGTGTTGCTTTATGATTCAATTTTTACAGAGCCAAGACATCCATTTTACCCAGTTCTATAATGCGCCACTAACATTGAATCCTGCACTTGCTGGTGACCTAGAAAAAAACCATAGGATCAATCTTAATTATAGAAATCAGTATTCAGAAGTTCTTCGTGGAGATGCTTATAATGCTTACAATCTTAGCTACGATAAAAAGGTGAGTCTGAAGAATGGTAATGCGCTAGGCATGGGCTTTAGTAGTTTTGCCGACAGAGCAGGAGAGCTGAATTTTGGTACCAACCAAGGCCATCTATCTATAGCTTATCACAAGAGACTAGGTAGTGATACTCTAGCTAAGCATATACTTAGCTTTGCGGTTGAGTATGGCATAGTGGAAAGAAAAGTAGATCTTACTAATGCCAGATGGCCCTCGCAGCATGATGGCAATGGAGGCTTCTGTCCTACTTGTCCCGAACCTCAAGGTCCTAGTTTCAACCCAGACTTTTTGCATTCAGATATAAATATTGGACTGAACTGGAGCTCAAAAATATCTAGCTCTTTTTCTTTTGCTATAGGAACTGCTATTAGACATCTCAATCAACCTAACATTAGTTTTTACGGAGATCAATCAAATGAAAAACTAAGTCAACGCTTTACTGCGCATGCACAAGCTAACTGGAAACTAGGAACTGTGACCAGCCTCAGCCCACGCTTCCTATATAACCAGCAAGGTGCATATAAAGAAAGTACCCTTGGAATGTTACTGGATTTCGAACTAGGAAAACCAAGCTTAAGTGTAGGCCACTATCTTAGGATGAGTAATGAAATCGTAGGTGGTATAAATTCTGACGCTTTTATAACTGTATTTAGCATGGATTTCAATGTCTTCAGATTCGGAATCTCTTTCGATGTGCCTCTCAGCAATGATACAAGAGGAGGCGGCAATAATGGAGCAGCTGAACTCACTACTGCTGTGAGGTTCTGATACTCTTGCACATTCTTTGTGCTTCTAATTGTAATGGTTATGTTTAATGTATCGCTAATACTATAGATACAGATATCCTCATTATAGGGGCGGGACTTACTGGCCTTACAGCAGCCTATCAGCTTAAGAAACAAGGAAGATCAGCCCTCATTGTAGAAGCCAGAAATCGTTTAGGTGGTCGTATACATACTACTGACCTCGATACCAATCGTCCAATAGAAATGGGTGCGACCTGGCTAGGCGTCAAGCATACCCACCTGACCCAACTACTACAAGAACTTGAGCTAAAAACTTTCGAGCAGGTGATAGGCGACAAAGTCATCTATGAAGCTATCTCCACCAGCCCGCCCTATCTTGCTAGCTTGCCTCCTAACCCAGAACCCTCCCTACGCATAGTAGGCGGCAGCAGCACTCTGATCAATGCTCTAGCAGCAAAGATAGATCCTCAAGCAATCCTGCTCGACACCTGCATAACTGAACTAAAACTCAAGGACGATAGTATCATAGCAACGAGCGAAGGTATAGTACTAAGGTGCAACACCATCATCTCTACCCTCCCACCTAATCTTTTAATAAACAAGATCCATTGTAGCCCAACCCTACCTGCAGAACTCATCAACCTCGCTAAACAAACCCATACCTGGATGGGAGATTCTATAAAGATTGCACTACGCTATGCAGAGCCTTTTTGGAGAGCAGAAAATTCTTCTGGTACAATCATGAGTAACGTTGGCCCTATTCCAGAAATGTACGATCACTCTAACGCTGAGGATACACATTATGCGCTGATGGGTTTTCTGAATGGAGCTTTCCATTCTCTCACAAAAGCGGAAAGATTACAACTCGTAACTACTCAACTGAAAAAATACTACGGAAAAGTAGCGGAGCAATATATTTCCTATCATGAAACGGTGTGGCGAAATGAAGCGCATAGCTTCTATCCGAACGAAGACCATGTCCTCCCTCACCAAAATAATGGCCATCCACTTTTCCAGAAGAGCTACCTAGAAGGAAAGTTATATCTAGCAGGAACAGAAACAGCGGAGCATTATCCCGGTTATATGGAAGGGGCTATCCACAGTGCAACTACCGTGGCAGAGAAAATTCTTACAGAAGCATGAAGCCAGTGACAAGGCCTATAGATCATCTAGTATACTGTGTACCAGACTTGGAAGAGGCCATACAAGACCTAGAACACAAGCTCGGCATCAGAGCTAGCATAGGCGGTAAGCATATTACTAAAGGCACCAAAAATGCACTCATCAATCTAGGTCACCAGTGCTACTTTGAAATCCTAGCCATAGATAAAGACAATCATACCGTAACAAGCAATCGGTGGATGGGTATAGACTACATCAAGAAACCGAAAATTACGAGATGGTCCATAAAGACTACTAATCTTGCTCAAGATGCTGAAATCATAAAAGCATATTTTCCAGACCTCGCTCAGATACACCAGGGCTCTCGAGTAACACCTACAGGAGCAGAGCTGAATTGGAAAATGACTATACCCCTTGCTCATCCAGAAGTGGAGCCAATTCCTTTTCTGCTAGACTGGTCAGAAAGTCAAGTACATCCGACAGATGGCCTTAGAGAAGAATGTCAACTGGAAGAACTCATTCTAAATCTCCCTGACAACTCTTCCAAAGTAAAAGCATGCATGAGCTTATTAGAAGCTCCAGTAAAGTTCCAAACAGCGACTAGACCAAGAATAACTGCTACTATTACTAGTCCCAATGGTTTAGTAGAATTATAATCAAGGTAAGTATAAATCGGTGCTCAATACATAGTGAACTTTTTCAAATTTTCAGCATTCCTTTTATAATCAGCACCCATAGGTATTTTTACTTTAAATGCACTTACCAGACCTCCTACAATTGCTCCTGGAACTGATAAAAACAAACCACCAATAATCGCTTTCTCTTCTCTAGAGAAAGTTGGATAAAAACACCAACTCTCACATACTTCATCATCTCCAGCACTATACCCTATTAAGGCTCCAGTAGCGATGCCTATCATGGCACCGGTGAAGATGCCTCTACCTATTTTTCCATTTTTCCGAAATTTGATAAACTGGATTTCATCCATCCTCAAATTAATTTTGCTAGACTCGGATTTCTTTTGGAAGAGCAAATTGTGATCGTCCTCGACGCTAAGTAATTTTCCTTTTAACATATTCGAATTATCCGTCGATCTGACCCAGGCCTTGTAATCAGCATTAATAATTTTCTCTACCTTTTCTTTGTATGGTATTAGTATTACGAATTGACTAAACCCTATTTTCGGCACCATAAAGACAAGAATTCCAAGGTATAGTGGAACCACTCTTTTAAAATGACTGTAATTTTTCATTTACTTTTTGAATGCAAGTTAGAACGACATTCAAATTGATTCGTTTACAAAATGTAAACAATGCTAAAATTTGTTTATGATCTGTAAGAAATAACTAGCAGATAATTTGATTCAGTAAGAAGAGCCAAAATGCAGCATTACCTTTATTTAGTCCAGTCTATTAAAAGCTATTTTACAATTACAAAACTACTGGTTTGTCTGTGTCCCTCAGCATTAGTAACAACCAAATAATACAATCCTGCATCATAGGAGGATGTGTTTAAAATATGTGTATGTGTATTACTATCTAAAGAGAATGCATCTAATCTAATACCCTCTTCAGTGAATATTATTACCTCCAATATACTATCCCCATTCTGAGAGATATACAAAGGACCTCTAACAGGATTAGGATAAACCTTAATGCCTAAGTCTGACTCGACTTCTACATTTGAGACTCCTTCTTTGAGATAGATACCCTTATCGTCTGTCTTTAAAAGAAGAGACTGTATCCATGGCTGTTCTGATTCCTCATTACTAAAGGTCCTACTTCTACCGCAGGCATAATAATTGCCATCATCAGATAAGATAACATCATAGAGTTTATCTACTCTATGCAAGCCTTCTCTATAACTATAGGTCCTGTACCAGATACTGTCACCTTCGTAGGAAATCTTTGCTATGGCTGCTTTGACTACCAAGCTATCATTGGACCAGCGAGGCTCTCTTGCTTCACTGCCTACCAGAATATAACCATCCTTTTCTTTAGACTCTATTACAGAATGCAACCGTCCTTCTGCTGACTTATTATACAGACTATTTCCTAATCGTCTTGTCCATAGATGATTTCCCTCTGAGTCAAATTTTGTTACGCTAGGAAATCCATAGCCAATATCTGTTGTCGGCACATTCTCAAACTGGGTTCCTACAACTACTACATTGTCATTATCATCCACTAGCATTCCTGTAGACATTCTCATATGATGACTGCCTTCAGCTGCTAAATAACCATCCGAAATGAGCTGCAGCTCTTCATCAAAAAACATAAGGAAAGTAAAATCATCCATCAAATCACCAGTCACTGAATTAAAGGTAGCGTTACAAGCTACGACCCAATGATCAGAAGAATTTCTTCCTAATAAATTCGCTTGGCTTTCTTGAGCTGGATTTACTATCGTGGTTTTAATAACAGTATCTGGACGCATTAGCATCATCATGACATCTCTATCAGTTCCTTGACCCTGAATATCTCTACCACAAAAAACAAATTCATTAGCATTCCTTCCCTTCTTAAAATCATTTGCACCAAATCCCTTTTCGAAATAATCATAACTGAGAAAAGAACCTACAGAATTCATATCGTATCGAAGAACATGCGTCTTGCCCAACCCATAATCCATAATATATAATCCCTGAGGATCAGACTCAATCGTAGAATTTATAAAAGAACCAGGAACGGTGTCACTCTTCAAGGTGTGGTTACTCAAAAAATTTCCCTCTCTATCATAACGCAGAAAATTCACAGTCCAGCGGCCTATACTTTGGTCAAAATATTTACCTCCAGCAATTATTTCATCATCTAGTTGAATTAAACTAAGACTAGAGTTTGGTTCATCGACACCTAAGGCTAAGGGCTTAAGAAAGCCAACCTGAGCAATAGCACTGTTGATATTGAAACAAACAAATAAAATTATAGCAATTATCTTCATCCTAGTCTAATATTACAACCTTCTCCAAACTCACAACTCTTCCCAATTTCGAAATTACTTTAATATAGTATATTCCATCCGCTGAAGGAGATACCCAGTTTGAGTTAATAAAAACGAACTGCAAAAGAGGAATAATGAAATAATGGAATTCTCATAACTCTTTGTTTTGCCTCCTTGTCTAAGATAAAAATTCTAAACGAATTAAGCCAGAAAAGCTCTAACGTAACTTATCCGACCTCTCTCCGAAGCACTTCTAACGGCGATCGTTGCAATACCTCCCTGCTATTCCATAGCCCTATCAGCACTGTGAGTCCAACCACAAAAAAGAAAATGATAACAACCGCCCACCAATTAATTGCAAATTCCAGCTCTAGCTCTACCGTCGTAATAAAGTAACCTGCCAGAGTAGAAATAAAAATCCCAGCGAAAGCAGAAATACCCCCTAGGATAGCATACTCTGTGGCATTGATCTTGAGTATCTGACTTCCTTGGGCACCTATGGTTCTGAGTAGTACGCTTTCTCGTATACGCTGATACTTACTCAGCAACAAAGAACTTATAAGTACGATCAGACCAGTCAGTATACTGAAGCCTGCCATGAATTTTATGATGTAAGAAATCTTAGTTAAAATATCTGTCAGTGTCGTGAGAATAGAACCAAGATCTACAACAGAAATATTTGGGAAGGCCTTCACTACTGCTCTTCTATACTTGGCCATCACTTCATTGTTAGGCGTCTTAGTCACGAGCACATGAAACTGTGGTGCAGCCTCCAAAACTCCATTAGGAAACAATACAAAAAACCGCGTCCGCATAGATCGGAACTCTATTTCCCTTATACTGCTTATATAAGTTGTAATCAGTGCCCCTTGTACATTCCATACCAGCTCATCACCCAGCCATACATCCAGTGACTCTGCCCAACCTTTATCCACAGAAATCAAAACACTATCCCCTGGCGAGACTGCTCCTGTAAAGTCTCCAGCTATCAAGGTTTCATCTGAGGCCAAAGTATCTCTGTAAGTTACACGTGCTTCTCTATGCATCACCCAGCGCTCGGCCGTACGCGTGGAGTCTTGCATCCATTCGGCTTTACTTTTGCCTTTCCATCCCGCCAGCTTCATCGTCACAATAGGGACTTCCTGAACGACTGGCATTTCCATCTCTCTGGTGAGTGCCGCCACTTCGTCTTTCTGTTCCGTTTCGATACTATACAAAACCATGTTAGGCTGACTGCCCGCATCCATAGAATCTACATTACTCAGGATAAGTCCTCTGATAGTAAAAAGCATAGTCAATATAGCCGTACCTAGTCCTAAGGAGATGATTAGTATCCGCGTCTGATTATTAGGTCTATAAAGATTAGATAAGCCTTGACGTAAAACAAAATTCCCATTAGTAGGAAAATATTTTCTCACCAACCACATGATCCCAGTCGAGGTGAGATACAACAAGCAAAAAGCAATCACCAGACCCACAGTAAAATACATTGAGGTCCGCACATTATCTGTCAAGGTCCACAAGAAGAGATAGAGCGCTGCTACAATAGCGGCGTAGGCGACCCACTTAAGTGGATCTCTAGGAGCAACATCATCCTCAAAAGAGGCCCTCAAAGTACGCAGCGGACTGATAAGTCTCACAGCTAGCAAAGGCACCAAGGCGAACAAGCTGGTAACGATAGTCCCTATGGACAGCCCTTCCATAATAGCTCTCCAAGAGATACTTAAGGATACCTCATAAGGTAAAAAGTCCTTAAGCAAGGCCGGCAGGACCAACTGCAAGGCACTACCCAGAGCTGTTCCTATCAGCACTCCGATGAAACCCAAAATAAATATTTGCAAAAAATACACTGTAAAGGCCTGAGACCCCTTCATACCCAAACATCTAAAAACCGCTATAGACGAAATCTTAGATTTGATGTATATAAAAACACTACTCGCTACACCTATGCAACCTAGTAGTAAGGCTACCAGCGCTATAATATTGAGAAAGCTGTTCAGAAAAGAAAAAGCGCGATTGAGGTTTCTTTTCTGATCTTCTATAGTAGTTACCCTAAAATCCTCAGCATGAAAGGGCTTCATCCTAACAGCACTGTTATCCCATTCCTCTCTGTCAAAACCCTCTGGTGTCTTGATGAAATACTTGTACTCCACCATACTACCCGTCTGCACAAGTTCAGTTGCTTTCACCCTGCTTTGATCAATGTATATTGACGGAGCAAAACTGGCACCAAGAGATACGGAACCAAAACTATTCATCAGCCTACCGGTGATGGGGAAACGCTGACGACCTAGCTGAATAGAATCGCCTACACTAAGTGCATGCTCCAGCATCAGCCCATCATCTACCAGTGCCCCACCTTCTTCCTGATATCTCTCCTTAGCATCTTTGGGGTCCGTGACTAAGTTGCCATAAAAAGGAAAATTTCCTTCTACAGCCTGCACTCTTGTAAACTGTGTTTCCTGCTCTGCGCTATCCTTGGTATCTATGAGTGCCATAGAGAAAAACTCCATCTGGCTTGCTCGCTGACCAGGCACAGAATCCACGACCACTTTCAGATGTGCAGGTAGGGGTTTCTTTCCTTCCACCATTATATCTGCACCCAGGACAGACTTCGTCTGATTATCTATATCCTTGACTAAGTTATAGTTGAAAGAATTAATGGCAACCAGGGCCATGATGCCGAGAACAATGGATGACATAAACATAAAGAGCTTACCACGATTTTTGCGGCTATCTCTCAGAGCTGTCTTGGCAAGAAATGCAAACTGCCCCATCCTATTGTTGTTCCGTTTTGTTATAACTATCCTCTATAAGCTTACCACCTTTGAGTCGTATCATTCTATCCGTCTTACCTGCGAGGATCAGATCATGTGTTACGATAACTAAAGTGGTGTCTTCTGCTTGGTTCAGTTGGAAGAGTAAGGATTCTATGCTCTCCCCAGTCTCCTCATCAAGATTTCCTGTAGGCTCATCAGCAAACAATACCTGAGGCGTATTACTAAATGCTCTTGCTATAGAAACACGTTGCTGTTCACCACCTGATAACTGACTAGGATAATGTCCCATCCTATCTCCCAGTCCCACTCTACCCAGTAAGTCAGTCGACACTTTTCGTGCAGACGCTTGTCCGAGCAACTCTAGCGGAATCATCACATTCTCTAAGGCTGTCAAGGTCGGTATGAGTTGGAAATTCTGGAAGATAAATCCCACCTTTCTATTTCTGAGAGAGGCCTTGTCATTTTCTGACATACTGCTGATGGACTCTCCACAGAGAATTATCTCTCCACTAGTCGGGCTATCCAGTCCTGCACATAAGCCGAGCAAGGTGGTTTTACCACTTCCTGAAGGTCCTATGATGGAGAGGCTTTGTCCTGCTTGTACCTCAAAGTCGATATCTTTCAGCACTGCGAGTTCTCGACTGCCACTTTTATATATTTTATTTATGCCTTTAGCACTTAGTATACTACTCATAAATCGTCATTCTTAGCTGTATTCCGAACGGTAGTTTACTACCTTTGCTCGAAATGAAGTACATGTCTGTTTTTGTAAAATTCGTCCCACTTCTCTGCTTGCTATGCTTCTGTGTGGGCTGTAAAGATAAACAAGCAAATGACCCTGTTGTTGCAAATAAAACAAGCAATCAGACTAAAGAAGTCCCTAGTTCTACTAAGTCGGCTAAAAAAACGATTTTATGTTTCGGCAATAGCCTGACTGCAGGACATGGACTGGAAGAAAAAGACTCTTGGCCCTACTTGCTTCAGCAGCGCTTGGATTCTCTAGGACTCCCCTTTACAGTCGCTAATGCTGGCCTGAGTGGAGACATCAGCTCTGGTGGGCTATCAAGGCTAGATTGGGTGCTAAAGCAAGACATAGATATATTCTTCTTAGAGCTTGGCGCCAATGATATGTTACGTGGTCTTAATGTAGCTAAGACTAAAGAAAACCTAGATGCCATCCTTGCTAAGGTCAGAGCAAAAAATCCTAACATTCCCATAGTGGTGGCGGGCATGATGGCTCCCCCTAATATGGGAGACACTTATGAAAACGCTTTTAATGCAATATTCCCCGCTCTTAGCAAAAAATATGGTGCTGCGCTCATTCCATTTTTTCTGAAAGATGTAGCGGGCAGAAAGCACTTAAATAATCCAGATGGCATCCATCCAAATGCTGAAGGCTCCAAAATAATTCTTGAGCATGTATGGGAAGCCATGGAAGGCTATTTGGCTAGCGACTAACTGAGGGGATGAATTTGAAAACTTATACAGTAGACTCTTTTACTTCTGAACCCTTCAAAGGCAATCCAGCAGGAGTCTGTCTGCCAGAGCAAGATCTCAGCGAAAAGCTCATGCTCAAAATTGCACAAGAGTTAGGCTTATCAGAAACCGCCTACTTGAGAAGAATAGCTGATAGCGAAAAATATAGTATTCGCTACTTCTCACCAGTCATGGAAATTCCACTGTGCGGGCACGCAACCTTAGCGTCTGCAAAAGTCTTGTTTCAAGAAAACGAAAGCCTGACTAAGCTGGTCTTTGTAACGATAGAAAATCTGGAGTTAGAAATAACTAAAGTGGGTGAGCAGATCAGAATGCTCTTTCCCGTCTACGAAACATCACCTGCGGATGCCCCTCCAAACCTACTAGCAGCACTAGGTCTAAAAACTATAATCAATGCGGTCTACAATAAGGAGACGAATATCTTACTCCTAGAAATTGCAGAGTCAGAGCAGCTACAGAACTTAGCGCCAGACTTCACAGCTCTTGTTCATTCGCATGACAAAATAAATGGTGTTCTTATTACTGCCCCCTCACAGCGGGAAGACTTCGACTTTGAGTCTCGTTACTTCTGGCCGTGGAGTGGCACCAATGAAGACCCTGTCACAGGCGGCACTCATACTTTTCTGACAAAGTACTGGAGTGAACGCTTAGGCAAAAAGAAACTGCGTTCTTTTCAATGTTCGAAAAGAACTGGCTCTATGGAGGTAGAATTAATCAATGATACACAAATGACTATTACCAGTCATGCCACTATCATTTTCAAAGGCCACCTTCAGATCTAATCCAAGTGAAAGCAGCTTCAAAATACAATTCCTTTCTTGGGCTCAATTTAGCGCTGATTATGATCAGTACCTCTGGGGTATTTGGAAGGACACTAAGGATGGATCCAGAAGTATCTATTTTTTGGAGATGCTTGCTCGCAACTATCTGTCTAGGTAGTTTTTTATATTTCAGAAAAGCCGACCTTTCCATAAAATCTAAACATGACTTCAATCTCATCATGATCGGCGGTGGGCTGATGGGTTTTCATTGGGTCACTTATTTCTATTCTCTTTCCCTAGCTAATGTAGCCATAGCCATTCTGACGCTGCATACCTTTCCCGCTATGACTGCTATCTTAGAACCACTTATTCTCAAAACAAAATTCCAATTCTACCATCTAGTATTAGCAGCGTTGGTCATGGGTGGCATCTACACTATCTCCCCCAGTATGGATTTAGGTGATGACGTCGTGTTAGCTATTTTGTTTGGATTATTTTCTGCACTTGCCTATGCCCTGAGAAATATATTTACACGGAAAGTTATGCCTAACTATAATGGCTCATCAATGATGTTTTTTCAGTTGTGTATCATGACCTTCATGCTTATCCCCTTCCCATTTCTGAAATCTAGTTCTGAATTGCTAACGCATGACTGGCCCTTTATATTAGGACTGGCAGTATTCACCACCTGTATAGGCCATACCTTGCTTGTTGTCAATCTAAAGAACTATTCCGCAATTACCGTTGCCCTCATGAGTTCTATCATCCCTATCTATGGCATTCTGTGGCCGTATTTTTTCCTAAATGAAGTGCCCTCTCCAGCTACTTTATTGGGCGGAGGACTTATACTGATTAGCTTTTTTGTAGAGGGATATATGAGTAATCGAAAGTAAATCTAAGTTTAAGTATAAGTTTTTTTACCCTCTCAATTGACCCGTCCTAAAATAAGTTGACAGGTTAATTAATGATTCTTTGATTCAATTTGTAATAATTTTTCCATCTTCTATTCATAGGACCACATCCTTTATGTGCTTGATTTGGTGTCATCATGTCGCAACTTAAGTGCGGTCTAAATGAATTATATCTATGCACTGCCTGATCTATTGTGTATCCTAATTCATATTGGTTCTCCAATAGCAAAGGTTCTTTTAATCCTGACATAACTTTACATGTTGTGTCAACGTATTTCAGGACAAGACAAATTTCCCACGCTGGCGGGGGCTAGGGGGTGGAACTTTTATAAGTTTAAGTCTAAGTTCAAGTTCAAGTATAACCCTCACAATTTACCACGCTGGCGGGGCTAGGGGGTGGAACTTTTCATTTACTTACTAAGATTAATCTCCTTCAGATTCTCTATCCTATTACGAGCCAGAAAATCATCTATCGTCTCAAAGTGTTCTATCACTCTCTTGTCCTTAAACTCAAAGACCTTATTGGATAGTCCCTGTAGAAAAGCTCTGTCGTGTGACACTAGAATCAGCGTGCCATCAAAATCCAACAAAGCTTCCTTAAGTACATCTTTAGATTTAAGATCTAAGTGATTAGTCGGCTCATCGAGAATAAGCAGATTGACAGGTTCTAGGAGTAGCTTGACCATGGCAAGTCTTGTGCGCTCTCCACCTGATAAGACTGAAACTTTTTTGTCTATATCATCACCGCTGAACATAAAGCGGCCCAAGATATTTTTAAGCTGAGTCCTTATCTCTCCCTTTGCTACCTCCTCTACCGTTTCGAATATAGTGAGTTGGGGATCTAGGAGGGATGCTTGATTTTGTGCAAAGTAGCCGACTTCCACATTATGACCCAATCCGCACTCTCCCTCAAATTCTATCTCGCCTAGCAAAGCCTTTATCATAGTCGACTTACCTTCTCCATTCCTACCCACAAAAGAAACTTTCTCACCGCGCTCTATAGACAGATCAGCATCTTTAAATACGACCTTGTCTCCATAGCTTTTTGATAGACCTTTAGCTGTAACGGGGTAATCGCCTGAGCGCTTGCATGCTGGGAAGCGTAGTTTGATAGAGGAAGTATCCACCTCATCCACTTCTATGATTTCCAGTTTCTCTAGCATGCGCTCTACTGAACTGACTTGGTTGGTCTTAGAATAGGTCCCTTTAAATCTCTCTATGAAGCGCTTGTTATCAGCAATCATTTTCTGCTGCTCTTTATAGGCCTTGAGCTGATGCGCACGGCGGTCCTTACGCAATTCTAAATAGTGAGAGTAATTAGCTTTATAATCATAGATTCTACCCATCGTGATCTCGATAGTCCTATTTGTAATATTATCTATAAAGGCTTTGTCGTGAGAGATGACTAGCACGGCCTTGGCTTTATTGACTAAGAAGTCTTCTAGCCAGATGACTGATTCTATATCGATATGATTAGTCGGCTCATCTAAGAGTATAAGATCAGGCTTCTGTAAGAGAATCTTTGCCAACTCTATACGCATCCGCCACCCACCGCTAAACTCACTGGTGGGGCGCTGCATATCTTCTTGCTTAAAACCGAGACCCTTTAGTGTCTTCTCTACTTCAGCGTCATAATTCACCTCTTCTAAGGCATAGTACACTTCTCCC
>CALLAE010000115.1 GCA_938002665.1 uncultured Saprospiraceae bacterium
TGACTGGTCTGACGCAACTGTGTTCTGATAGCTTTTGATTCGAATTTTAGTTTTTCCATACGATCTTTTCCTTGCCATGATACAATAGACTTTGTATAGCATCTAGCTTTGGTAGTTAAATAAGGGCGGTATCGAAAAAGAATGGAAGAACGTCAGAACAACATTCTTATCTAGTAATATCTCGCTACGTAATCGTAGCAGGAATTAGCACCTTCTTGCATTGTGCAAGGGTTGCTAAGGTTTCAAAGGGCCTGTCCCTCCACCTTTCTTGATACCATTTCAAAATAAATTCCTGAGCATCTTTTGCTCAGACTCGACAAAAGTATACTTAAAAAGTAAATATTACTCGATTCTATTTTTCTTAACATAACTTTAGGTAGAAGGCCTGTGTGCCTTACACCATAGTCATCTTGATGTGCATCTAATGACCGGATTATTACAGAATTCATGAGGCAACTAAAATCATACATTATACTGCTTTTCTGCATCCAGCTGTATGCTGGATGTAGAGACTTGCCTCAGAACCATTTGAAGTCAGACTTGTGCATAGATATAGAACCGCCTCGTAGGTATCCTACTCAGAGGGATACGATATCCCCTCCACCACCGCCGCCTCCTCCTCCTCCTCCTCCTCCTCCTGATATAGATGATATTGGATATTTTGCTAGACATGATAGTCTTGGCGCTGAGAGACAACAGAAGTTGGAAAAGTTGCAAACTGAATTAGAGACTTATTGCAAGGAGTCTCTCAAGGGATTGGCAGTAGTACAGTTTATAATAGAACTAGAGGGCACTACTGACTTTAAAGAACTTATTTATACTAAAGGGTACAATGCAGCTGAAGAGGAAAAACTAAGAGATTGCATAGAGGATTATTTTAAAAATGAATTACCTAATGTGGGCCCTCTTTTAATGAGGCATACCGCCAGATCCCGACCTGCAAAAATATTGATGACTTTGCCATTGAATACACCTTAAACTTAGTCGGACTTGCCTTTAAATTTTACGAGAAAGACACCTGTAAAAATCAGAAACAGCGCCAGAAAGAAATACACTGAAAAATACTCTCCATCTAAGAAGCCCCACATCAATGCCACAACTGGAGTCAAGAAACTAACAGAGCTGGAAAAGACAGCATCTGTAAGTTGTATAAGCTTGAAAAAGAGAATATTGGCGCCGAAAGTTCCCACCAGTGATAGGACGAGGAGAGCTCCCAAAGACTTCATGCCATACTCATGCGTAGTCACTACAGAAATAAAATCTGTCTGGAGTAGATAGATCAGTAGCCAAGGACCTATCATAGAAAAGGAGACAGTACTGATGATGAGCGGATGCACTCCTTTAAGGTAATTAGAAACAGTGTTAGCACTGATGCCATAACAGAAGGTGGCAGCTACTATCATTAGACCATACAGCAAGGGGAAGCTGGCGTTGCCCTCAGTCTTAGACAAAAAGATGATGCTGGTCCCTATGAGGCCCAGAGTAATGCCAGCCAGTTGTTTCCATGAGAAGGCCTGCCCAAAGAATACCAGAGCAAGTAGAAAGGCAAAGATCGGTGTCAGTGCATTGAGTATGCCAGCCACACCGCTAGATATCTCTGTCTGTGCAGCTGCATAGAGAAAGGCTGGGATGCCGCTACCACATAAGCCGACTACTAACAAAGGGAAAAATTTACCCCAGTCTATTTGCTTAAACTGATACATCAGTAATGGAAGAAAAGCGATGAATGCTATCGCGACTCTTCCCGCTCCTACCTGTATAGGCGTAAAAGCGATAAGTGCTTTTTTTATCAGAATAAACGAGCTTCCCCAGACGAGGCTGAGAAAGAGGAGCAAAGCCCATGCGAGTAGATCTTGTTTATTTTGAGATTCTGTTTTGGACAAGCTGAAATTTTAGCTTGCAAACATACCAACATTAGACCTCTTCAATGTTAGAATCTAGCTTATTGACTTATATATCAATATTTGGAATATATCTATTTTCGTGCTGTTTCTAATAAGGTATCAATTATTTAGAATCCTAAAGAAAACTAATGATAGACGTAAAACTCTTTGCTGGTCATGCAACTAAGATGCTGGCCGAAAAGATTTCAGACCACTATGCAGAACGACTAGGCATCGTAGAGGTCAATAGATTCAGTGATGGCGAAATGCAAACTGTCATTCCAGAATCAGTCAGGGGGAGTTATGTCTTCTTCATACAGTCCACGATCGCTCCTGGCGATAATCTACTGGAGTTACTACTCATGATAGATGCTGCTAAAAGAGCCTCTGCAGGATATATTACTGCCGTTATCCCTTACTTTGGGTATGCGAGACAGGATAGAAAGGATAAGCCACGTGTGCCTATCTCCGCAAAACTTATAGCCAATCTCCTAGGTGCGGCTGGTGTGAATAGGGTGGTGACAATGGATTTTCATGCAGACCAGATACAAGGGTTTTTTGATATTCCTGTAGATCATCTCAAGGGGGAAGCCATCTTTATGCCTTTCATCAAAAAAATGGACTTATCTAATGTCACTTTCGCTTCCCCAGATGTGGGCGGCGTAAAACGAGCAAGAAGCTATGCCAAATACTTCGAGAGAGACTTAGTTATTTGTGACAAAGTCAGAAAGGTGGCTAATAAAGTGGAGAGTATGACTGTCATAGGAGAAGTGGAGGGGGCAGATGTCATTCTAGTAGATGATCTAGTGGATACCGCAGGTACGCTATGTAAAGCTGCACAGGCAATTATGGATAAAGGTGCCAATAGTGTAAGAGCCATTGCAACACATCCAGTTTTGTCAGGTCCAGCCTATGATAGGATAGATAATTCTGTGCTTACAGCTCTATATGTGACTGATACGATTCCACTGAAGCAGACTTCTAGTAAAATAGAGGTTTTGTCATGTGCTAAGCTTTTTGCTAAGGCAATCAGAAATACCCACGAGTTTAAGTCTATTTCTGCCTTATTTGTCGACAAATAGGGACACTTTTGGGCTTAGCTTTTTCGTGATATACCTTGCTATAGGCTCTTTTTTTTCTATCTTTGCACTCCTTTAGCAAAAAAGGGGAAAGTAAACTAAATCTAAATTCATGGAAGTTATCGCATTTAACGCTGAGAAAAGAGACATGGCTATCAAGGCCAAGGCCACTCGAAAACAAGGAAAAATTCCTGCAGTGTTGTATGGTACAGATGTGCAAGAACACTTTACTGTTCTTCATAACGATGTCAAGAAGCTCATCTTTACACCTGATTTCAGAGTAGGAGAAGTGACTCTAGACGGTGGTAAGCATAAGTGTATCGTAAAAGATATCCAATGGCACCCAGTAACAGATCAGATTGCACATATAGATTTCCTTGCATTGAAGGAAGGAACTAAGGTAAAAGTTGAGATACCTGTCAAGTTTAAAGGTGTCTCTCCAGGTGTAAAAGAAGGTGGTGCCCTTATGCAGACAATGAGAAGAGTAAAAGTGAAAGTAGATCCTAAGAACTTAGTAGATGAGTTATTTGTAGATATCTCAGAACTGAAATTAGGAGAGGCTATAAGAGTTAGAGATATGGACGTGCCAGAAGGCATAGAAGTAATGGTCAATGAAGCAGTGCCTATTGCAACTGTAGAAATACCAAGAGCTCTTAAGAGTGCAGAAGCTGCTGTGGCTGATGAAGCTGCAGGCGAAGAACCTGCTGAAGGTGCAGAAGCTGAAGCTTAAGCTTCGATATAAAAACATACAAAGCCCATCATGTCTTTCATGGTGGGCTTTTTTTTATGCCTGAATTTCTCGGACTAAGAACAACATATTAGAAAATTCAATAATGGGTATGTTATTTGTAATCAATAAATAAGCTCTCGATCTAAATCGAGAGCTCATCTAAGGCTAAGAACTTACTAATACCCTAACTAAACTTATTAACTCCTATTAAAACGTATCTAGGAACTATGCTGTATTTGTATCTCATTCTTTTTCTTACTAGTCACTCACAGGCGACAATTGGAGTAGCGGAGTTAACCTCTCATGTCGTCACCGAGTTAGATAAGAACAAAGCGAAGAGAACTAAGACCTTAATTGCTGCAGCAAAAAAGCTAAAGGGTACAAAATATAAGTATGGAGGACAGTCGCGGAAAGGGATGGACTGCTCAGGTTTTATCCATCATATCTACAGCAAAGTAAATATCGACTTACCTAGATCTACTTCGCTTCAAGTCTCCAGAGGCAAGAAAGTAAGACTAAATGATACAAAAGCTGGTGACCTCATCTTCTTCCAGCGCAATAACAAAGTCAATCATGTGGCCATGGTTGTACATCATCAGAATAATCAACTCATCATAGTACATGCCACTTCTACTAAAGGTGTTATATTTGAGAACCTTAAAAGCTCAGCCTACTGGAAGAACAAATATTTTGTTGCCAAGAGGTTCATCTAAGCCAGACAAACCAAAATTTATTGACTAAATGACTTGAAGTGGAAACTATGTGGTTCATGGATTTTGTTAAGTCATTGTTTGGCATCAAGAAAAATAATATGATAAATCTAATTTTATTCGGCCCTCCGGGATCAGGCAAAGGCACTCAGGCTACTAAGCTCGTAGAGCAGTTTGGACTTACTCACATTTCTACTGGAGATCTCTTCAGATACGAACTAGGTAACAATACACCGCTAGGCATACAAGCCAGAACCTACATGGACAAAGGCGAACTGGTACCTGACAGTGTTACCATAGCCATGCTAGAGAATAAAATGAACATGACACCTAATCCCAAAGGCTATATCCTAGATGGCTTTCCTAGAACCATCGCGCAGGCAGAAGCACTAGATGGCATACTGGCAGGAAGAGATACCCAAGTTACCCATCTCCTCGCCTTAGAAGTAGATGACGAAGAAATAGTCAGAAGACTCCTAGAACGTGGCAAAACTTCAGGCAGAGCAGACGACGCCAATGAAGAAGTCATCAGAAAACGTATCGTAGAATATCTTGCTAAGACCAGCCCAGTCTTTGCTTATTACGAGAAAACAGGTAAGTCTCAGAAGATAGAAGGTATCGGCAGTATCGATGAGATCTTTGCACGATTGTCAGGTGCACTTAGCTAAACAGGAAAATTCCAATCAGGAAAATTCCAA
>CALLAE010000116.1 GCA_938002665.1 uncultured Saprospiraceae bacterium
ATTTTGCTTTCCATTTTGTGAGTATAGAGCACTGGAAACAAGAAGGATTATGAAAGTAAGTATGATGTTTTTCATTTTGCTAAAGATTTATATCTCAAATATGTAGTTGAAAATGAGTTTTGTAAAGTGAATTCAGATGAACTGTCATCTTTATCTGTTGAGTTGTATCTTCTCAATTTCCTATGTATCAATTAGCCTAACTTTGTGATGATGAGTATCGACATTCACTTTACTAAGCCCTTTGTCTTGTATGATTCTGACTGCTTACTTTGTTCGAGATTTATACAGTTTATACTTAGAAATGAGAAGGATGAGATACTTTATTTTGCTGCTCTAGATAGCTCGATTGCCGAGGAGATTCTGAAGAAAACAACCAAATCTAGCTTTCCTGATTCCGTTGTTTTTTACAAGGATGGAAATGTAGAATATGCGAGTAGAGCAGTGCTGAGCATTGCAGCTTATCTGAAAAGACCTTTTTCATATGTCAGCTTATTTAGGTTTATACCTACTTTATTTTTAGATCACATTTACAGATTGGTTGCGGGGGGTAGATATAGGATATTTGGAAAGACTACAACACCTTGCTCTGTGTTGCAGCCAGAACAAGCACATCGCTTTTATAGTTAGTTGAGTCTCTTAAGATTATTATTGACTCCTTATTATAGTCTGATTAAATAATTATACATTTAAATGTCGGCATCTTCGTTTTTAGACAAAATGTTATAAAACATCCATCGTTATTAGATTATGAAAATCAATATTCTTCCACTGTTTTTTCTAATCAGTATCTGCACTCAGGCGCAGACACTTAGAATCAATGAAGTGATGGCAGATAATGAATCTAGTATCGCCGATTCTAATGGAGAGTATTCTGACTGGATAGAACTCTATAATTATGGTATGGAGCCTATATTTTTAGGAGACTTTTATTTGTCTGATAGCAAAAATGATTTTCTTAAATGGGCTTTGCCTGAGGTAGAACTTCTTCCAGATAGTTACTTCCTTGTCTTTTGTACAGGAGATGATTATAACATAGGTATGGAGTGGCATACCAATTTTAGAATAGCTAGTAAAGGAGAAATGTTATATCTCTCTGATGAATTTGAAAACATCATTGACGCTTTACCTGATACGCCACTTTCTGATGATGTCTCCTTTGGAAAGGATAGTAATGGACTGAATGTTAAGCAAAGCAAGCCGACTCCTCTTGGACCCAATTGCGTATACACTAATACTTTAAGTTTTTCGCATCCAGATGGTTGTTACGACAATTCTTTCGCATTAGAAGTTAGTTCTGACCTAGCACATCAGGTGCACTATCTCAGAGGTAGTGGATGGCCTTCCACGGTCACTGAGGCCTATGATGACCCTATCACCATAAGCCCGATAAATAATTTGCCTTTAAAATATTCATTAGTACCGAGTACTGCTCCGCAATCCGAAATCACTTACAAAGCTTGGTCAGAGCCTAGTTCTGATATACCACAGCTGCAGATTTTAAGATTCCAGTCGTTTCATGAGGGAGTTGCCACGAGTCCAGTGTATACAAAGGTTTTCTATTCAGGAAATAAGTTTAGTGATTTTTCTGATCTACCCGTATTGAACCTGACTATAGATAGCCTAGACTTGTTTGATTACGAAACGGGTTTGTATACTACAGGGATTCATTTTGATGAGGACAAGCCAGAATGGTCAGGAAATTTTTTCGAACGTGGCTGGGAATGGGAGAAACCTGTGCATCTAAGTTACTTTGAAGAGGACAAGATTATATTATCTCAAAATGCAGGTGTGAGGATAAAGGGTGAAAAAACAAGACAGGCCGCCCAAAAATCACTCAGGCTAGTTGCTAGAGAAAAATTTGGCTCTTCCACCTTTGACCACCCTCTAATTTCTAACAGTGACAAGCGTTTCTTCACTTCATTTATATTAAGATCCACTATGGGTTCGTGGGGCCCTAAAGCGATGATGAAAGACGAGGTCATACAGAGGATATGTAAAGACTTGGATTTTGAGAGCATGGATACGGAGCTAATGACAGTATTTATTAATGGTGAATTTTGGGGATTTTACCCTATGCGAGATAATATAGATGAGCAGCATCTGGCACAAATATCAGGTCACGAGAAAGATGATATAGAAATGTTTAACTGGCGGAATGGTCATTACTTCGATATTGTAAAATATATCGAAACTAATGATGTAAGCCTTGCTGAACATTATGATTACGTAAGTTCGCAAATAGACGTTTCTAATTTGATAGATTATGAAATTGCAGAGATCTTCTTTAAGAATCGTGATTGGCCAGGTAATAATAATACCTTCTGGAGACCTAGAACTGAAGATGGTAAGTGGAGATGGATTTTCTTCGATTTAGATGGCTCTATTCCTCGTACTACTGAGCAGACAGATATGTTTGATAGAGCCATAAATACCGATGCAGGCAACAAAACACCTTTCATTTTTAAGAGTTTACTAGAGAATGATGCGTTTAGAAATAGATTCATCGCTCGTTATCTAGAGTTATTGGATTCTAATTTTACGACGGAATACATGATGGATAGATTGTCAGAGTTAAGGCCCTTGTATGCTCGTCATTTTGATAATCATATGCTTCGATGGAATTTCCCTGGTACAAAAGAGGAGTGGGAAGGTTTTGTAGATATTACCTTGGTGGATTTCTTTCACTATAGACCTTGCATCGCTCTTAGTGAACTTGTCAGCTATTTCGATTTGGATGAGGACTTGCTCTGTACGGAAGAACCACTCTCAGGAACTGCCTTGAAAATTTATCCAAATCCAGCAGCTGGAAATATCACCATTGAATTTAGCCCATCAGCCTACCCAACTTATGATTTACAAATGTTCGATGTACTAGGACAACGAGTCCAAGTTAATGCCATAGAAACTGATAGAGGAAAATTAGAAATAGACCTTAGTAGTCTCTCTCAGTCAACTTACTTTATCAGAATGTCCTATCTCGAACAGGTAGTGGTAAAAAGAATCAGTGTCCACTACTAAGTAGTTAAGAATTCTTTAGCTTGGATTTCTTTAGCGAGTATAATTAGGCGCTTCCTTAGTAATAGTGATATTATGAGGATGACTTTCATGTATGCCTGCTGCTGACATCTTCACCATAGTGGCATTTTTAAGGCTGGTAATATCTTTTGCACCTACATAACCCATTCCCGCTCTGAGCCCTCCTATATACTGCACCATCACTTCTGCGACTGTACCTTTGAACGGTAGTCTTCCTTCTATGCCTTCAGGAACCAGCTTCTTTTCGTCTGCCTCCAGATCTTGAAAATATCTATCTTTTGATCCTTTCTCCATAGCACCTAAGGAACCCATCCCTCTATATACTTTGAATTTCCTCCCTTGAAAAAGAATAGTTTCTCCTGGAGCTTCTTCTGTTCCGGCAAATAATGAGCCTGCCATGATACAATCAGCACCAGCCGCTATAGCCTTGCCTATATCTCCAGTATACTTTATGCCGCCATCTCCTATGATAGGGATGCCAGTTCCCTTGAGACCTTCAGCTGCATTCATAATGGCTGTTAATTGTGGAACACCGACACCAGCTACTATTCTTGTGGTACAGATACTCCCTGGGCCTATCCCCACTTTCACTGCATCCACTCCTGCATCTGCTAGGGCTTTAGCAGCAGCTCCAGTAGCCACATTTCCACCTATTAGTTGCAGCTTAGGGAAGTGATTTTTTATTTCTGTCACCATATTCAGGACACCACGCGAATGACCATGTGCTGTATCTACAGTTATCACATCTACGTCCACATCTACGAGTGCTTGTACGCGGTCCATTGTGTCCTGAGTGACTCCTACTGCAGCCCCCACCATCAGCCTCCCAAGATTGTCTTTGGACGAGATAGGGTAGTCTTTGACTTTCATAATATCCTTGTAGGTAATCAGACCCACAAGATTATTCTCCGCATCCACGACAGGTAACTTCTCTATTTTATGTTTTTGTAAGATGTCTTGAGCTTCGTTAAGGGTCGTACCAGCAGGCGCAGTTACGAGATTTTCTGTAGTCATCAGATTTGTGATCGGTTTATCACCCTCAGTTTCAAAGCGTAAATCTCTATTTGTAAGAATACCGATGAGTTTGCCTTGAGCATCTATCACTGGGATACCGCCTATTTTGTAGGTATTCATTAAGGAAAGTGCATCATTTACCAGGGCATCTGATTTCAATGTGACAGGATCTACTATCATCCCACTCTCTGATCGCTTTACTTTTCTGACATGCTCTGCTTGCTGCGCGATGCTCATATTCTTATGTACTAAGCCGATACCTCCTGCTCTAGCAAGCGCTATAGCTAGCTTGTATTCTGTAACAGTATCCATCGCCGCAGAAACAATAGGAATATTAATAGTCAGCTCTTTGGTAATTCTTGTAGTAAGACTTACCTCGTGAGGAAGTACTTCTGAATAAGCTGGAACAAGGAGAACGTCATCGAAAGTGAGCGCTTCTTGAAAGGGGGATCTATGATTTCTTTCCATGTGCAAATCTATAAAAACTCATTTAATTTTTCTATTCCCTATCATTACAAAAGTCATACAAACCACAAAATCACTAAATCTACTAGGTCTAGCAGTCAAAAAATCAAAAGTC
>CALLAE010000117.1 GCA_938002665.1 uncultured Saprospiraceae bacterium
TTAACAACTTCAACTTCCTTGATAATCTCTACAGGAACTTCCTTGATTACTTCTATTGTCTTTGGCTTAGCAGCATATTTGGTCTTTAACTCTTTATGTTCGAGTTCAAGCTTTTCATACTTTGCTTTCCATTTGTCTATGGCTTTCTGATCAACAACTTTCTGAATCACAGGAACCTTTTTAATAATAGTCTTTTCTTTGATTACAGGAACCTTTTTAACTACCTCTTTAATTTTGATGACTGGAACTTTTACTTCTTTAGTTACTTCCGTCAAAACTTCAATGGGTACTTCCTTAATCACTTGTACAGTCTTGATAACTTCAACAGGTACTTCCTTTACTATGTTCTTGATTACAATCTTTTCAACAACGACAGGAACCTCTTTAATTACCTGAACTTTTTTTATAATGGCCTTTTCTTTTATTACGGCTACTTGCTGTGTTACGTTTGCAGTTTTTAAAGACTGCTTAGATGTAAGCTTAGTTTTAACAAGTTCGGAATAAATTGCTTCTACTTTCGGTACAGAAACCTTTGTTTTCTTTGAAAGTGAAGTAAAAAGCTGAGCTCGGTTCATTTCACCTTTCACCATTTTCATGGCAATCGGTTTTCTACTAATGACCTTTCTGCTTAAGATTTTGCCTTTACTTATTTTTTTTTTTTGAAGCAGACTTTCTTTTCGAAGTTGCTTTACTTACTGTCTTTTTGGCTGCAGTTCTTTTTTTAGGAGCTGCTTTTTCCTTAGCAGGCGCTTTAGGAGCAATTCCTAAACATGCGTTTGCTAATTCCTTTGCTAATGCAGTTGCACTAGATTGTCTCTTAACTTTTCTAGCTAAGGACTGGACTAACTTATCATCAATTTTTTTTGCCATTGTGTTATATATTAAAATTAAATTTAATATCAAAATTAGATAAACATTTGGAAATAAACTATTTATATTAAAAAAAAATGAGAGAGGTAAATTGTCAAAAATTTATGCGCCGACGGTGGTAGATTTTGCTCCTACATCAATGCACTAAAAAGTAAATCTGCGCAACCGTTTTTTAGTCTGTGCAAAAAAAGAAAGGCACCCGAATACACAAGTGCCTTTCTTTATTATAAACCGAGAGCTGCTTATAGTTTTACAAGCTTATGCGTACTGATGCTTGTGTCTTTGTTTTGTATTTGCAAGATGTAGATGCCAGCGTTCAGCTTACTTACATCAATTGTAGTTGTGTTTCCAAAACTTGCAGCGTTGTGTAATACCATCCGTCCATTGTAATCGAAAATCGTTAATGCATTTACCGTTGTGTAGTCAGAGAGTTCCAGGTTTAACACATCTAACATCGGATTAGGATAAAACTTATCACTTGTTAATGGTGTTTTTTCACCTGCTATAACAAGAGCTTTTTTTACATCTTTTTCTTCTTCTTTTAGAAATTCACTAACAGTATTTTCTTTTTCTGCAATCAGTATTTCACCGCTAGTTGGCGCACCCTCTTCAGATGTTTCTAAAGTTTCCATTGCAGGTGCATACAGGTCTGTATCTGATATGACTTTCCCAGAAGTTTCATCGATATCTACCAGAATAAAAAAGCTACAGACTACACTGTTGCCACATGGGTCAGTTGCTCTGTATGTAATCTGTGTTTTAGATTGTCTATAGAAGTTAGAACCTGATGGTGGTCCCTCTATTTGTTCTACAGTTATACAAGAAAGATCATTGCAACTTGCGCAACAAGAGAAAGCCTGGGGTGCATCCCACGATACACTAACTTCAGTTGCTGAAGTGGGTACTTCAGTATATATATCATCTTGACAAAGCATGCTTATGCCTGCTCTTACAGTTATATCAAACTTGCAAAACTGACTGAGACCACAACCATCAGAAATATGATACTCTACAGTGTAAGTCCCACTGTTAAGTTCTTGTCCGGGCCTAGGACCTTCTATCTGCTTTACATACTCGCATGGAAACTCCATGATAACTTCTAGCTTTTTGTCATTTTCCACATCATTCCATAAGCCTGAGGACTTCATTAGTTCCACGACATCTTGATTATCCTGATTATTAGGTTGCATATGGAACCAGTTATTGTAAGTAGGTGTAGATCCATCTTCCCATACAAACTGTCCTTCATGTACAATGTCTGTATATCCGATCATGGCAGTGGAGGAAATGATACGCTTGGACAGATAATCGTTTTCTTCGGCACTATTGATAGAAGCAATATGACCGCCATGCTTCTTTACTAGGTCTTTTGCATCTGCGTAAGTATAGTTACTTGTGCTACAGTAATAGTTGGAGCCATTAAAACTACCCATGTACATAAATCCGTATATGGGTGCGCCTCTTTTACAGGTAGAACAGGACCCTTGGTACACTGGTTCGTCCCAGCTGACAGTAGCAGTTCCTCCTGGCGAGCAAGTTACTTCTATATCAGCAGGACAATTTTCATAAGTAGCATCATTAAGTACTGATACTTTGAATGAGCAAGTCGCTTCATTACCACAAGCATCTACAGCAGTGTATATGACAGTCGTAATTCCTATTGGAAAGAAGTTGCCAGGACTGAAGTTGCTGGTAGTCGTAATCACATTAGCGTTATCACTAGCAACTGCGACAGGTGGTGCCCAGTGTGCTTTTGTAAAATTATCCACGACATTGATATCATCGGGGCAGTTGTGTAATACAACTGCTGACAGGTCTTTCAGTTCTATCGTCTGCGTACAACTAGAAGTGTTCTGTGGCATATTAGCAAATACGCCATACCAAGTTCTTATGGTTTTGCTCTTGCCATTGCAACCAGTTTCTATTAACTCATCTAGATAATAAGTGGAAACAGTGCCACAATTAGTATTGCCGTTGTATGCAGTTGCTGTTCCAGTACTCTGTGGAGAGGTGTCACTATCTAAGGGTAGGCAGACATCTTCAGGACAATCTAAGTGGCAGTCTGCGCACATGACATTGATATCAAAAGAAGCTGTGCTAAAATTTCCGCAGTAATCAAATGCGGTATAAGTTATTGTTGTAACACCATCCATAAAATTATCACCACTCCTCAGATTTAGCTCTACACCATTTTTTTTGGCAGTAAATGTAAACGAGGACAAAAGGTGGTTATCATAAGGCAAGGGTGGTATCCAACTTACTCTAGTAGAGCAATTAATTGTATTGGGATCCATATTATCGGTATAGATAATAAGGTCATCAGGAACATTTTCTATTACAGGTGCTTCTTCATCCACTTGCTTAATAGTCTGATGACAGGTGTCTATTAGGCTAGGATTATTAGGATCTGTAGCTGTCCATATCCTTGTATATACTTTGTGACAAGCATTGATGATAAAGATCTCATCTGTATAGCTAACTATAGGCGCCTCACAATTAGGGCCTCCTGGATCGGCTTGTGCATAACCCGTCCTGTTGGGATGTGCACTTTCTGAAGGTTTTAACCATACAAAAGAAGGACAGTAAATAATTGGAGGAGCAGTGCAATTTTCAGATTCGTAATTGGTAGCTGGGAAGTCATTTGCGGAAGTTGCTAAAAGACTTAAGGGACTGATAAGCATAATCAGTCCTATCCATTGGGATAAGGAGGTGTATGGCATAGTTTTATTTTGAGATGGATAGATAATTCTACACCTTATTGTGACGAACATCTATCTCTAAGTTACTTTTTAAGGATATATATCACCTACTTTATTTCCTTAAGTGTCCATTGGTATGCAGTTATAGAACGAATTTTAACTGAAAAAGCCCTGCTAGAAATAGCAAGGGCTCCTAAAGCAACTAAGCAAACAATCAATTAAATTTTCAATCTATTCTACCTAGCAACCATGGTGATATGAGGAAGCCAGAATTTTTATTTTACCGTCGTGGAGTTTTCTGATTTCTAATGGGTGCTCTACATTAACTTTTATTCTATGCATAAGACCTTCATTGTCATGGATAAAAATGCTGTTGTTTTCAAATACTTCTTTTTCTGCCTTAGTTAATAACATAGCCTTGACCAGATTATATGCATCTTCTATTTTGATATTACTCAACTCCATATTGACATAGAATCTGTGCTTGGTATTCGTACGAGTAAGGGTCAGATTATTTTCTAGGTGTTGTACAACTTTTTCTACCTCATCATTCATAATAGTATCTGCATTTTGTACCTCATCATAGTGATATTCCGCCCAAGCCAGCAAGGGATAGGTCAGGTCTAGGTCGTTCAGTGTCATTTCGAACTTGTAATTAGGGATAGGCAACTCAGAAATAAACCCTTCAAAAACATAGCCTTCGCTTTCTCCATGAGAAACTTTTACCCATTCACCACTCATCCATTCTATTGTTTCATGTTGGCCGCTTTGTTCTAGTAGAGTCACCTTGTCGCCATAAGGAATGATTTTTACCACTTCACTCTGTGTGGTGGGCTGCGTACGTAATTTTAGACCAGAATAAGCATAGACATGCAAGGTCTTCTGATGTGGTGTCTTCGTTACTGGCTCAGTGTTTCCAACTAAAGTGACTGCAAATGCCAGTGCTAAGAATAATGCTATTAGATTTTTCATGACTATCAATTTTTAAGTGAATAAATCTTTACACTTCAAATATGATAGTCTATCAAGCTAGAAAGCTCAGAGAGTGAGTAGGTGTCGGCAGCTTTCGATTATCTGCATCAGTCTAGGTATTATCTTGATTTAGCCAATTCCAATATTTCGCTGGTCATCATGGCTGTAGCCCCCCACAATACTTCTCCATCTAGCTTATAATAGGGTACATCTTTTATCACCCCTCCACGAATGTGTATGTCAGTGAGATAAGGAGGTTGCTCTATGAGTGACTGGATGGACCAGGTAATAGGATAGGCTACCTCTGCTACTTCTATATCGAACTCTGGAGGCTCAGCAGTATAGGCTAAAAAGGGGTGGACTAGGAAGTCACTTACGTATACGTACAAGGGGGTAAGTGACCCTAAGACTTCTAGTTTTGTACGTGTGATGCCCAGCTCTTCTTCTAATTCTCTCAGTGCTGTCTCTTCTATGTCCTTATCAGCAGCCTCTGCTTGTCCTCCAGGAAAAGATATCTGCCCGCCATGCTTATCATCAGGATGATGAGCAGTTCTCTTAATGTACACGAGATGCAATTCTCCATCAGCTTCTGGATAGAGTAGTGCCACCACACCTGCTTGCTTGCTATCTGGCTTAGCTTGCCTGTAGCGCTCTGTAATGAGTGGCGTCATTAACTTTTGGGCTTGCCAGCCTGGTAATTCTTGTTGTAGGCCCGATATAATTCTGGGTAGCGTAGCTTTTTGCATCAATGTAAATATGCAGCAAAGCTATGGGGAATGCTCAGTGATAGCTCACTTAGGGGCATAAAAAAAGCCGGTCCTAGTTTTCCCCCTACGAACCGGCCTGAAGAAGGATCTTATCGCTAAGTATTCCTCTCCAATAATCTGAACATTTCATTCTGTGCTAATACCTTGCCAAAATTGTTAAAAGGGAGAATTTGGAGATAAAATGAGGAATTTTGGGTATTAAGACCTCAAAATTGTCATATTCTGGGCTGCTTTGAGGGCTGGAAGCAGCGAGGCTAGGCCTCCAATTGTAAAGACAGTGACAAAAACAATGAGAAAATCATGCATTTTGAGCTTTACTGGGTAGGAATCCATCATAAAACTAGCTGGAACCCCTATCAAGCCAAACTCCTTCTGGATATAGTACAAGACCAGTGCTATCGTAAATCCCAGGATAATTCCTACTACAGTAATCAGGAAGCCCAGCTTCAAGAATAGCCACTTTACCTGCTCCTCACCTAGACCAAGCGCCTTCAGGACAGAGATGTCCTTTCGCTTATCCAGCACTATCATCCACAGTGCGCCCAGTAGATTAAAAGCTATCAGCAACATAGTCAGTCCAGTGATCAAGAAACTGATCCACTTTTCTATCCTCATGACCTTCAGCGTGACCTCATCTTGCTCATAGCGATCTTTGATCTGCACCTTAGGGAGGATTTTATGGATACTGGCTTTCACTTCATCTGATTCAGCATCAGAGGATATTTTCACTTCTATAAATGAGGCTTTGTTTTTCATTTCTAGTAGCGACGTCGCAAGTTCATATGAAGTCAAGACATATTGATAATCATTATCACTTTTGACAGAGAAGACACCTGCAGGGTAGATATACTTGGAATTAAAATCTTTAGTACCCATCAGTTTTTTCTTCCTAGTAGGCATGTAGACGGTGATAGGGGAGATCTTATCATCTATGTTGAGGGATAGTTTATTACGCAGTCCGACTCCTACCATGCCATAGTGAATGTTATTTTCTTTGGTTTTGTACTCACCATCTATCAGCAGTGAGTCTAGTTGTGTGACTTCTAGGTAGGCATCATCTACACCTTTGATCATTCCTATTTCTTGGATGCTTTTATACTCAAATAAGGCAATCTCTTCCAGAGTTGCGGACGCTTTGGTGACACCAGGTAGGGCATTTAGCTTGTATAATAACTCATCATTAGAATCTAAAAATTTACCCTCTACAGGTATGATTTTCAGGTCGGGGTTGAAGGCATTAAACAAGCCAGAGATGAGTCCTTCGAAACCATTAAAGACACTGAGTATGAGCACGAGCGCGGCAGTACCTATAGAAATACCGAAGATGGATATCCCCGTAATGATATTGATGGAGTTAGTAGATTTCTTACCGAAAAGATAACGCCGAGCAAGGTCAGTTGTAAGTCCTGACATAGCCTAGTTCAGCTCATCATCCATCATGGCTTTGTAAAAGACAGATTGGATGCGAGGGCGATAATTATTTTTAGAGAAAGTCCAGTTTTCCATAGTAGGATAAGTCCTGTTCGATAAAAATATATATATCAAGTCATACTTAGGGTCTGCAAATACAGATATTCCTGTAAAACCTAAGTGACCGAAGGCCTGATCAGAGGCTTCCTCGCAAGTGTTTTCAGTCTTAGAACTGTCTAGTTGTTTCATATCAAAACCCAGCCCACGTCTCGTAGACCGGTGATATCTCGTGGTAAACTTTCTGATGGTCTGAGGAGAAATGAATCTAGTGGCTCCATAAGAACCCCCATTGAGCAACATCTGCATCAGGACTGCGAGGTCTTGAGCATTAGAGAATAGGCCTGCATGCCCACTTACGCCTCCTAGCATCGCCGCACCCATATCATGTACATGGCCATGTATCACTTCGTCTCTGAAATAGTCATCCTTTTCTGAAGGTGGAATTCTTTCTTTAGGAATTTTGCGCAGAGGATTGAAAGTGGTGTTATGAAGGCCGAGTGGGGTATAAAAATTTTCGTTAGCATAGACATCTAAGGGTTTGCCAGAAAGATTTCTTATGATATTATCAAATAAGTAAAAGCCTAGATCACTGTACTTATAGTTGCGGCTGGTTCTGAGATCACAATTGTATATCTGTCTGTAAATGGTATCCTTAAAATCATTTCTGAGGTATAGTTTGTCAGTGACCTTCAGGGTATGTGTATCCTCATATTGCGGACGGTAATATTTTTCTAGACGCTTAGGATTTTTCACTTCTTTTTCCATGCTGTCTTCATAGAACGGAATCCACCCCGGCAAGCCAGAATGATGTGCCAGGACATCTTCTATAATCAGATTGCCTTTGTTAGTCGTATCCAGTTCTGGTAGATACTGAGACAACTTATGATTGGTGTTAAGCTTGCCTTCGTCATAGAGTTTCATCATAGATATAGTCGTCGCCAGTATTTTGGTTACGGAAGCGACATCATAGACATCATCTAGTTTTACTTTTTTCTGTTTCTTATCTGTATGATAGCCGAAGGCTTTGTGATAGAAAACTTTGCCTGCCCTTGCTGCAAGTATCTGACAACCCGGCGCCGCTTTCTTGTTAAACATTTCTTGCACTATTGTATCTATCTCATCCAGGCTATCTGAGGACATCAGTACTTCTTCTGGAGTCGCATAGCCCAGTCTGTACATGCTCGGTCTGGTGATGCCTGCCCCCACGGGAAAATCCTCATGTGCAGTGACTGGCAACTTTCCTTCTATTTTTTGGCTACCAAAGATGGCTTGTGCGGTGACTTCTTGCATCAGTTTATCCTCTTCGTAAGCTTGTATGATCGTCGGAATCATACGGAAGTATTTGAGCGCATAAGGACTACCATTATTGACTAGGATTATATTTTGTCTGCTATTCAGTTCGTAGATGATATCGAACATAGACTTACTGATACCAAAATCTTTTTTAGAGCTGATGGATAGGTCATGTAGAGAGATGATTATCGTCTCATATTTTGCCAGCTGTACTTTGAGTTGGTTGACTTTTTCTGCACTTATTTCTTTGCCCACATAATGCTGAGCAGTGATGCCATAGTTACTTAACATCTTTTGCATGTCGCTCTTTCCTTTAGAGTGACCGAGGCTCAGCGAAGCGATTTTATGGGTCCCTAGATTCTTAATGGGTACTAGTTTCTTGTCATCTTTGACTAGGGTCAGCGCTTTCTGATAGAGTTTTTTCTTTAGGGTCAGTGAAGCCTGGTCATTGACATCTCTGCTGATCAGGGAAAGATTTTTTATGTAGGGCTTGCCCGTGAGACCTAGGTCATACTTAGCTTTCAGGATTTTCATAACCCGTTGGTCTATGATAGCTTCGTCTAGTCTCTGAGTCTGCACTTCTGACTTCAGTTTCTCTACAGCAGTTTTTATATCTATAGGGAGGAGCAGGATGTCATTACCTGCCTTCAGTGCTTCCAGTTCCATGTCTCCAGGCTTAAAGTGCTTAGCGACGCCTTGCATTTCTAGAGCATCTGTTATGATCAGTCCTTCGAAATGTAACTGATCTTTCAGAATACCAGTGACTACTTTTCTAGATAATGAAGTCGGCCTATTGGGTTCAGGATCTAGAGCAGGAATAGACAAGTGCGCCGTCATGGCGCTCTTAACACCTAGCTGAGAGAGCACTCTGAAAGGCATAAGCTCTAAGCTATCCAGTCTCTTTTTGCTATGCGAAATCACGGGTAAGTCATAATGGGAGTCTACATCTGTATCTCCATGTCCTGGGAAATGTTTCATGCAAGCATAGATGCCACCATCCTGCATGCCTTTGACATAGGCATAAGATTTTGTCGCCACGCTAAACATGCTCTCTCCAAAACTTCTATTATGTATGACGGGATTATCAGGGTTATTATTGACATCTATGACGGGTGCAAAATTGAGATTGACACCTATTCTTTTGAGGTGGGAGGCTACAGACTGGCCCATCTCATAGATGAGGGTATTATCTGATACTGCGCCTAAGGTCAGTTGCTTAGGAAAGGAGATAGAATTTTTCTTGAATCTCATACCGAGTCCCCATTCGCCATCTATGGATATGAGCAGAGGGGTATCCGTCAGTCTCTGGTATTTGTTTGTTAGTTCTGCTTGCTTGGTTGGGGTGCCTTGGAAAAAGCAGAGTCCACCGACTTTGTATTTTTTGATTTGATCTTCTATGCTTTTGATATGTTCTGGGCCTTTATCAGAATGGGCTCTTATCATAAAGAGTTGGCCTATTTTCTCATCTAGGCTCATGAGTTTCAGCTTAGCAGAGGCCCACTCTTCAGCGGGGTCTATGGGCTGAGCACTTAGCTGACTGAGAGAAAGTAGTAGTAGAAGTAAAAAGTTGTATCTGATTAGTTTGCTCATTTTCCTTGCATGTGGTCTAAGGCCTTGGGATCTATTTCCTTGGCTTTATTGTAATATTCGGCGGCTCTGACGGCATCTCCTTTGTTCTGATAAGCCGTTCCTAGATTGACATAAGAGACTGCTACCTGGGGATTTATTTTTAGCGCTTTTTCAAAATAAAAAATGGCCTGATCATGAGCGCCCTTTATACCACTAACGATACCGAGTAACCTTAAAGTTTCACCATCATTAGGATTCAGCTCATAAGAACGGGTCAGATGTTTCTCGCTGGTAGCGATATCGTTTTTCTGTTGGCCATAATACTTGCCAGCATCTCTCAGTATGATAGGGAGATTTCTTTTTGCATCCTCAAAATTGGGATAGAGTCTTATCGCTTTATCTAATTGTGCGATAGAGGCTTCATATCTTTCTAGATAGTAATTTGCATTACCCAGCAGTAGGTAGGCATTTCTGTAAGTAGGATGTATCTGAGTTGCTTCTGTAAGATAACCGATAGCGGTCTCTAGCATCTTTGTTTTTTCTGGTCCAGCACTCAGCTTAGCGGCCTCGGTCGTCAGTGCACCACCGGCGGCATTGAGCAGTTTAGCGCTACGAGTATTGGTTTTGACATCTGTGGTAAACAAGGTAAAGTCATCTTTCCATACCGTGTTTCTAGTAATTGTTTTGAAACTATAGCCTAGTACAACCACACCTAGAAGAGCATAGACTACTTTTTCTGAAGCCACATACTTTGTCAGTAGCCGCGCAAGAACTAGGAGAATACCGAGGGAAGGCATAAACATAAACCGCTCACTCATATTGGTGCCTATCGGAAAGACGATATTAGAAATAATAGATAGGGTGATGATAAAAAATAAGATACCGAAACTGATAAGCTTATCTCTAGACCAAAAGAAAAATGCTGCTCCTAGCATAGCAAGATACAACACTACACTAGCGATTACCTGCCAATCTCCAAACTGCATTATCTCCACCGCCCGCGGATAGTAATCATGACATAACGGGTGGGGAAAGATGAGTAGCCACACATATTTTCCGAGAGTAAAAAAGATCGTTGCCAGTTTTTCTGCACCACTAAAGGCCACCCATGAGTTACCTGAGAGTTTTAGAAATGGGTTATTCATCAGTTCCATAGATGCCCCACCAAAATCTGCACCCAGAACAGCAGTCCTAATAATCAAAAACAAAACTGTACTCACCACAAAGGGCCACAGCTGCTTCAGACTATTGATCAGTGATAGTTTTTTGAAGAGCAGATACATGAGCGGCACTACAGCTAGAAAAGTAATCGCATTTTCCTTACTCATGAGTGCTATAAAGAAACTGACCAGCGCTACGATATTCCATTTGCCGGCCTTATTGTGATAAGCCTTTAGACTTGCCCACAGTGCAATGATGGCACCGAGCATAGTCATGATTTCATCCCGCCCCTTGATATTAGCCACAGCTTCTGTATGGATAGGGTGGGCGATGTAGAGCAGGCAGGTCGCAAAGACCAGCAGCCTAATTTTCTTTTCTTTTTTGCCAGCCTTATTTTGTCCCAGCAGCATCAAGACAAGCAGCTTGTAGAGCATAATTCCGAGGAAGCCATACAAGAGCACATTGATAAGGTGACCCACCATCGGCGCTCTCCCAAAGAGTTGCCATTCCAGTGCAAACATCAATTGCGTAAATGGTCTATACCGACCACCAGTGACGAGCTTAGCTTTGCCCTCTTCTTTAAAAAATCCATAGAAGGTATCGTTCCCTAGTATCCCAGGTATGCCTGCTAGCCCCTTCTGGGTAAACATGTTATCATAGATGACGATAGCATCATCCTGAGTATAGTCATGCGTGAGGGTATTAGCGTAGAGGACAAGAGCGAGTAGGAAGAGTAGGATTTTGTGAGCCTTGGGGGATAGCAAGGAGGTCTTAGAGACAGGCTGAGCGAGAGCCTGAACACCAGACTTGGTTGTTCTTTCGGCATTTTGAGCCTTGGTGACCTTCTTATTAGACTTTTTGGACATAGCCATAGTGGGGTAAAAATACAAATAACGATAATCTTTAATGTATAGTAGACTAATTTACTTGGATTTAGTATCTAATTTTAAAAAGAAAAGCTGAGCTATTGATGATAGTTAGTATAGACGAGACGGAAGATACTTCCGCTCGTTCCTCGGTCAGTATGAAAAAGGAGGTGATAGAATAAATCATGCAAATCTTGTTCATCTTATAAATCCTGTTTCAGACAGATGGAAAGAGTGAGAAGCAAAAAGAAAAGCTGAGCTATTGATGATA
>CALLAE010000118.1 GCA_938002665.1 uncultured Saprospiraceae bacterium
TGTGAACATGTATAGAGACCAGACCGATCCGAATAAATTTTTCTCATGGATCAATCTCTCTACAGAAGCTGTGAAATTTAGAAAAGATGACGACTGGGTTACAAGTTGGGGATCTACAGATTTTCCTTCTGGTGTTGGCGCACTAGGTGGTGATAACATTCCTGTAAGTCCAGCCGCTTTTTACTATGTGACTTTTGATACCCTGTCTGGTGAATATAATTTTGATGCTGAAACCTTTTATGATTCTATCGGAGTTATAGGTGAAGGTACTATCAATGCGGACTGGGACACAGATATCTATCTGACTCAAGATGCTAATGATGGTCATATGTGGACAGGTGTAGTAGAGCTAGTAGGTGGCGGTATAAAGTTTAGAGCTAATAGTGAATGGACGACTAGCTGGGGAAGCCTAGATTGGCCAATGGGTACTGGTGCCTTAGGAGGAGATAATATCCCTGGTGAGGCTGGTACTTACTTTGTGTCTTTCAACTCTGACTCTGGAGCATATAACTTTGTAGAAGTAGGCAGCTATAGCACTATAGGTATCATAGGAACAGCTACTCCTAATGGCTGGAATGATCCAGATACAGATATGATACAAAATGTAGATGACGAAGCTCTGTGGTCTCTAAGAATAGAACTACTGGATGGTGAGCTAAAATTCAGAGCAAATGACGCTTGGGATAATAGCTGGGGCGCAGCAGACTTCCCTACTGGAACAGGTGAACTTAATGGCACAGTAAATATTCCTGTGACTGCAGGTGATTACATAATCACTTTCAATTCTATCACTGGTGCTTATAATTTCAAAGCTATTGTGGAATATGACTTCATAGGTATTATAGGTAAGTCTAGCCCTTTTGCTAACTGGGATGATGATGTGGAAATGACTAAAGATGTAGATGATATAAATCTATGGACGGCAACAGATGTCGTGCTGACTGAGCATACGGGTGAAGATGATTCTGGGGTGAAGTTTAGAGTAGACAGAGACTGGGCAACAAACTGGGGTGCAGTAGAATTTCCATCTGGTCTTGGTACAGCTGGTGGTCCTAATATTGTCTGTGCTGCTGGAACCTGGGCTGTTGCCTTTAATTCTGGTACTGGAGAATATGCTTTCTCAGAAGGATCAGGCACTGAAAATCTTCTTAATCCTGCTGACTTAAAAGTCTTTCCTAATCCAGCAAATGAGATACTTAACATGGACCTAACTGCAGCAGAACTTACAGGCACTGTACAACTTCATGTCATAGACCTGACAGGCAAAATAGTTATTAGGAAAACAATAGATACACAACAACTTAATACACTTAACATAAGCGCTCTAGATGGCGGTACTTACTTAGTGAATATTACTAGTGAGGACTATTTGATTAGCAAACGCTTTAGTGTGGCTAGATAAATAATAATTCATAGTTTTTAGAAGGTGGATGCTGGAAAGTGTTCACCTTTTTTTTTGTTGTTCTAATGCCTACCAAAAACGTAGTGCTGTGGAGGCTTGTATGTTCTCTAAATCATAAGAGATCAATTTTTTAAGGAGTAGGTAAGAAAAAATATTCTTATACTTACTCTACTCTATGTTCAATAAAATATTTTCACCCTGCTGCTATCTCTTTACTCTTACTCTACTCTATTGGAGTAAAGACAACATTCTATTCTGGGACACTGTACAGTTTGTGGGTAAGCATGGTGGATGGTATTATGAGCAAGGAATTTTTTCTGGTCTTCTTCCACAAGAGATGGATAGTGGGCATCCGCCACTCTTTGGCATGTATCAAGCGATGGTATGGAAGATTTTCGGTAAGAGCCTGGCGACTTCTCATTTTTCCATGCTGCCTTTTCTATTGCTTAATCTTATGTATGCGATAAAGCTAGGCAAGCATTTTCTGGGCGCACGTTATGTTTGGTTTGTACTGGCCTTTCTGTTGTGCCCGTTCTATCTAGGACATTCTGTCCTAGTATCACCAGACCTTATTTTGGTCACAGGGTTTATGATCTGCTTGTATGGAGTGGTAAGTTATAAGATGGGTGCAGTAATAGTGGGCAGTATCCTATTGGCTCTGATAAGCATGCGGGGTTTTGCCGTGATGGGTGGACTCATGATTTATCAATTTTGGTTGCTCAATAAAAAAGAGGAGCGGATGGGCCTAGTACTGAGAAAAGTGTCAAAGTGTTTTGGCTGGGGGCTGGGTTTGTTTCTTTTGTTTCAGTTGTGGCATTATATGGAAAGTTCGTGGGTAGGCTTTCATGAGGATTCTCCCTGGTCGTCTTCTTTTGGTCGAGTAGGTCTGAAGCAGCTGGTGCGAAATGTCTTGGTCTTTGGTTGGAGGCTGGCGGATTATGGGATGATATTGGCGTATCTGGTCATTGGTTATTTTCTGCTGAAGCGGGAGAGCTGGAGGGAGGACTTACTGCCCTTGTTGATCCTGCTCATCGGTATTCTAGGTCTACTGACGCTACCTTTTGAGGGCTTGCTTAATCATCGCTATTTTCTTCCCGTACAACTAGTCGCCTTACTCTTAGCACTGAAGTACTTGTTTGCGTATAGGCAGATTTTTTCTGGTCTGCTGGTGCTTGGCATAGCATTAGGCAACTTAATAGTCTACCCTCCTTTTCTATCACAGGGCTGGGATGCTACGGCAGCACACTGGCCCTATTATAAGATGGAGCGGGAGATGTATGTATTTATCCAAAACTCTAAGATAGACCTGACTAAAGTGGGGACGGCTTTTCCATTGAGGACTAGTAGAAAGCATCTTGACTTAGGTACAAGTAGCACCGGGTATCATAACTATAATATGGAGAGAGACAGATACATCTTACATTCCAATATTATGAATGAGTTTAGCGATGCGGAGACAAGAGCGCTGAAATATTGGCTACCCATGAAAACTCTGGCTCATAGAGGTGTGGTGATGACTTTGTATGAACGGCCTCGTAGGGAGAAGTGATGATGTATCGCTTTATATGTTGCTCCTTTGGAGCTTAATTCCTTCATTACTTTTCTTCTATTGATATTACGCTACTCTGTGCCTGTACAATCCGATATAATCTATATTTGACCATTTGATATGAAAATCAACTTAGATAATTACAACTCACTATCTCACATACTTTCTTTAAATACAGATGAAGTTGCCACAGCAGTCTTCTATCTTATGTATATTGGTGAAACTCAATAATTGTACAAAGACAGTATTATAACATGAAAATATCATTCATTATAAACGGAGAACAAAAATCAGTAGAAGTATCAGATGGCAAATCTCCTCTTCTCTGGGCGATCAGAGATGGTCTAGATCTGAAAGGCACAAAGTATGGCTGTGGGATGGCAGCCTGTGGGGCTTGTACGCTTCATATAGATGGTGAGGCGATAAGATCTTGTTCTTATCCTGTAGAGATGGCAGAAGGAAAAATTATTACTACCATAGAAGGTTTGTCACAAGATGGAAAATTACATCCCGTACAGCAAGCATGGAAAGAAGAAGTGGTCCCTCAGTGTGGCTATTGCCAGTCTGGCTTTATGATGGCCACTGCTGCCCTACTCAATGAAATATCTAAACCTACAGACCAAGACATAGATGATAACATTATCAATGTCTGCAGATGTGCTACCTACTATCGCATGCGTAAAGCCATACACAGAGCCGCTGAACTCAACTCTCAAAACTCTTAAGCAATGGCAAAAATCAAAAAACAGAATAACGTAAAGAGACGTCAATTTCTCAAGTACTCTGGTGTCGGTATAGGACTGATGATAGGCGGTGTCTGGCTAGCCAGAAATCCTTTGCGCAGAAAAGTTTTTGAGCTGGCAGAGACCATGATTGCACCATATCAAGGCGATACCTCTAATCCACTCTTGTGGTTACAAGTCACTCCAGATAACAAAATCATACTACATAGTTCTAAAGTAGAAATGGGTCAAGGGAGCTTTACTTCCTTAGCGCAGCTGGCAGCAGAAGAACTAGAGGTCAATATGGAAAGAATAAAAGTCATCCATGCAGAAACGGGTTCTGGCAACATAGATGGTATGAGCACTGGAGGCAGCATGTCCATCGCCAGTCTATGGTTTCCTCTGCGAGAGATGGCCGCAACCATGAGAGAAATGTTGAGATCTAAAGCTGCTGAAAAACTAGGCCTAACTACTGACGAGCTTAGCCTAACTGATGGGGTCTTTTCTAGCGGCACAAAATCGATGACTTTCGGAGAGGTAGTGGATGCAGTGACCGACTGGATTATTCCCGATACACCAAAACTAAAAGAGAGAGCTACACATAAATACATAGGTAAAGCCATCCCTCGTGTGGACCTGCATGAAAAAGTAACAGGCGCGCCTATTTTCGGAATAGACGCCAGCTATCCGGATATGGTATATGCTTCCGTCATTCGTCCTACTATGGTAGATGCGACGATGTCCAACTTTGATTTTTCTGAGGCAGAAAAAATGCCAGGTGTCATCAAGATAGTGCATGAGCATGGATTTGTAGGTGTAGTCGCCAAGTCACAAGTGGAAGCACTCAGTGCCAGAAAAAAAATAACCTATGATTATAAGACAAACCAAAAATGGAACTTGGCTGATGTGCAGAAAGCTGTAAGTGTCGGCAAAGGAAAGCAGACCATCTTTCAGAAAAAAGGCAAGGCTGTAGAGGATATATCTGATGAAGGAGAATCAATAGAAATGGAGTTCCGCTCCCCCATCGGCGCTCATGCACAACTAGAACCCAACGGTGCCGTCGCCAACTATAGAGATGGCAAAGTAGAAATAAAAATCTCTACGCAAGTGCCTAAGCTTACAAGAGATGAAGTTGCCAAAGCCTTAGGGCTTAGCAAGGACAAGGTCAATATCATCCCTACTTTCTTAGGCGGAGGATTTGGCAGAAGACTGCATACTCCTAATGCCATACAAGCTGCACTCATGTCCAAAGCCGTGGGTAAACCCGTAAAATCATTTTTTGATAGAATACAGGAATTCCAAAATGATACTTTCAGACCGCCTTCACACCATATCATGAAAGCCAAAATAGCCGGAGGGAAGATTCTAGGGATAGAGAATAATATAGCTAGCGGAGATACGCTATTTAATTCTGCATTGGATCCAGGAGTAGAAACTGTTGTTAGGGCGGATATAGGCTCTATCAGAGGTGGTGCTATTATCTATGATAAGCTACCCCACATATCTACTTACTATCATGTAGACCTACCTTTTGCAACTAGTTTCTGGAGAAGCCTTGGCCTACTCGCTAATGCATTTGCTATAGAAAGTTTCATGGATGAACTAGCGATCAGAACCCAACAAGATCCAGTAAAATTACGGCTAGACAATATCGATGAGGCGAACCCATATGGCGCAAGAGCAAAAAGAGTCTTAGAAGCTTGTGTCAAAAAAGCAGGCTACCAAGATAGCGCCAATAATGGTAGAGCAATGGGCTTGGCCCTGACAATAGATGGTGGTTCTCCCTGTGCCCAAGTAGCAGAAGTATCTATAGAGGACGATGAGATAAAAGTCCATAAAGTTACCGTCGCCTTTGATTGCGGCATCGCTGTAAATCCTGATCAAGTCAAAGCACAAATAGAAGGCTGCGTCTGCATGGGTATCAGTGCTGCCCTTTATGAAAAAATGAATCTTAAAGACAATAAACTCACACCTATTAATTATGGCGCTTACAGAATGGCACTCATGAAAAATGTACCCAAAGAAATAGATATAGTACTTATAGAAGGTGCAGATGTGCCTGGGCCCGTGGGTGAGCCACCGCTTGGGCCTATAGGGGCAGCTATAGGGAATGCCGTGCGAAGACTGACGGGACAAAGATTGACAGAGTTGCCCATGGAGTTAGTCTAGCTTATACCTTAGCACCTACAATGGATGACTTAAAATTAATAATCGAATACCTAGAGGCTAAACGGCAAGAGTTTCTGCCTTTTGCTGAAAATCGTTATGGTGAGCCTGACTTTGTCTACAACAACGAGTCCCTGAAATACATTAACCAACAACTAGCCTTCTTCAAAAAATTCAGAGAAGAATATAATGAGAGCCTCCTGTTAGAAGCTGAACTGGAAAAGCTTAAATACAAAAGCAAGGCAGAAAGAAGAACCTTAATGACGAAACTATTTAATGCCATAGATAAAAACACAGATGAAGACCTCCTAAAATCAAAACTCACAGATCAAATAAAAATCCATTCTAAAAGAATCAGCAAATTAAAATCTGACATCGCTAATACTCAAGCGAAAATCAATTCTCTCAGTAGTGAATGGGAGGCCACACATAAGCAAGATCTAATCTACGAACTGACAGAAGCCGTCTATGATGACAGACTGGAAAAATATGAGTTGGGCTTTCCTAATTACTACAAGAATTTTAGATTACTAGTGAAGGGCGACGAGCATTTTATCACCATTACATTTATCCCTTTAGAAGAAAGTCCTTACAAGCATGTATTTTCATCTGCTCAAGAAGGCTTAATGACCAAGATGAATTACAAGTTAAGCGAGGGTATCTGGTCTTACAACTTTGACCGAAACAATGACCACTTTGATAAGCTGATTACGACTATTGCGAGAACGCTAGTGGAACTTTGCGGACTTTTAGAGGGAGAGATAGTGGTGAAATATGAAGACTATGAGTAAGGCGATATCAGCTTCCGAATATCTTACTCTTGAGCTGACAACAAAAAGTACTGACCTGTTATGCTGTTGTAGACTTCTAGCAACTTGATATTTTTCCACCACAAAATATTAGCGCCACTAATGTGCCAGTCATTTACTGTAGTATCAACTTTGTGATTAAAGTCTGCCTTCCGTAATGTGGCTACAATTTTTTTCAATTCTACTGTCGATACAAGTTCCTCATAGGGTCTCTCACTTTCTAGTTCTATGCCAGCTTCCACAAATGTGGTACTTACTTTTGCGCATTCCTGCAAGAGATTACCACAGGTATCTTGGGCCGTTACACAAAGCTCATCTCCTAATAACAACTGACCACTATCTATAATAAATCGACCATAGCCCATATTGGTCATAGCAGCTTCTGAGCTCAGCTTTGTGACATGGCCTGGAACCATATCAATATCTACAGTCGACTTAGTGTTGTTGTTCTTTGCCTTTATACTTACATAGCCACTGTAAGTTATCTCAGGATTAAATCCTTCGATTATAAATTCCATCTTACTAGCTTCGAATTCCCATATCAAAAAGTCATCTAAAGTGGTCGGTCTATATTTTAACCACTTTACCTTACTTGGCTGAGCCTCCAGACTAATACCAAAATTTTCATCTATACCAGGAATGTATTGGCAGATATAAGCTTCGCATTGGCACTTTTTCTTTGGGGCGGCATTGGTAATATGTACACAATATTGACCTGCAATTTTATTTTCAAGAAAAGCCTCATTGCTTATCTTGTGAGATCCATTGTACCACTGATAGGTAGGCTGATTTATACAGCTGGGTAAGACGGCTGGTGCAAACAAAGTTATAGCTTCATCTAATTCGCATACCTCCCTAGGTGTATAGCTGATGCTATCTCCAAAACCATCGCAAGTCGCGCCTTCAATAATAAAAATCTCCCACGCTGAATAATCTTCACCTGTCACGCAGGCTGTTCCTTCTACTGCAGCTATACGTTGATTGCAGTCACTGATACTTACAGAATATAGGCCGTAGCTAAGTCCTCTCAGTGGTGGTTTGTTGTCAGATCTAAATCCATCAGGCCCATTCCAGGTATAGCAAAAGTCATCTGTATCATAACCTGAAATCTGAATATAGACTGTGCCTAAGCCTTCTTCTGAATCAAAGTGTGGTGTGATATTCAGTTTAGGTTGAGCAGACAAGGTCATTATGCTCGCAACCAGAATTAAAAAAAGTGAAAGTACATTGATAAAGGAAAGTAAGTTATTCATAAGGCTCAAAATAAGACTAATCAGAGGATCATGCAATCTTTACCATAGAAGCAATTAGCTCTTGTCGCAAGTGAGCATCATTGCTTAGGGCTTCATGTCCAAATTAAATTTTGCTATAACTTCTGTATAAAAACTTCTTCTCTATCTCCATTCCCAAATACTCTTTTTAAGATATAAGTTCCAGACTGGAATTCTGATAAATCCAATTCTGAACTGGCCTCATATGTTAACAAAAGTCGACCATCCATAGAATAAACAGACAATGTTTCTAGTGGCTGAGGATCTTTTATATAGACAATTCCACCAGTAGGATTGGGATATATGCCTGACGAATTTAGCTGTACTTCTTCGGTATCGGAAGGCACTGTAAAACAATCTTCATCTCTGAATTTCATATCCTCTTCTTCATTACCATAAGAACATAAAAAATAACCTTCCCCATCAAAATAGCACTGAATATGAGCTAACAAGTTCATAGAATATTTGACAGATCCTATCTTCTCCACAGCAGTGGCCCTATACTCTTGATCCCAATGATAATCCTTTACCATAAAGTGCTGAACTCTTAAGGTATCTGACCCAAGCTCCAACGTCGATAAGCTATCTAAAATATAAACAACAGAATCCTGACATATTTCACCAAATCCCAAATCTCCCCAATACACTAAGGAATCCCCAACTGTCAAATTCATATCATAATTCAAAACAAATTCGTCTTCAGAATTCAAAACATATACTCTACCATCATCCTCATAGGCAATCAAGTCTACGACTCGAGAATAGTCTAATCCAGTCGCCTCATCTCTAGCCACTCTATCTATCTGTAGTAGTTTGGCATTTTGTTTAGCAATTAGAGTATCGCTCACAACTTTCATGATACCATAACCAGAAGTTGCAAAAGGACTAAAATATCTATAGACCCACTCTTCCTCTTCAGTAAACCATTTCTTATTAACTTGTTTTGGTTCTATCTCAAGAGTGGGGAGTATTTCAGCGGTTGTCAGTAGAACACCATTCTTTTCTACTTCTGCTGATTTTACTCTGACATCATTGATATAAAAAGTATCCTTCTTAACAGAAAACAAAACTTGATCACCATACCATGATTCTGCTATCAGCCCATCATTAATATCTTGCGGTGCAAAGTGACCCTTGAGTATGTGTCTCCTCGCAATACTATCTATAGCTGAAAGATTAGAACCAAGAGAGTCCAGCAAAGCATACAGTTGAAAGTCATCAGGAAGAACAACTGTAAGAGCTGTTGCACTTGACTTCAGAGAATCTAGGAACCCTGCTCTATCTAAGAATTGGTATGCTATGTTATTTCGAAAACTTTCTGGTATACATTCGCTAGAAACCTTCAGAATATTCTTTGTTAACCAAAGCACTCTACCATTATCAAAATCCTCAAAAAGTGGAGATCCTAAAGTTGGGTAAGGGCTCCCAGAATTACCATCAAAAACTATGTGATTCCCAGCAGCATCTATGAAAAAATCAATGAGATTACCGTAAAGCGGATAATAACCATCTCCCCAATCTGCTGCCACTGTATCTGTCAGAATGTGATGTTGTAAAGTTTTCTCCAGATAATCGCTTTTATTCAATTTAATACTGTCTAATTGAGCAAGGGTAAAAGCTGACAAGAACGCCTCGTCTGTCGGAGCTAACACTGAATAATAGTCTTCGTTCTTTAGTAATTCATCCAAGCCACTGTGCTCTAGAAGCTCTACAAAAATTGTATGTTCACCAGATTGGGAGATAGCGGTGTACATATTGTTTTGACCTGAAACAGAAACCGAGCTTATAATAACAAGAAAATTTAAAAAGAATTGACGCATGATACAGAAGTTGTTAGCTTAAGATAGCTTCTAATATCAACACTTCATATTTATAGTACTCATTTAACACCTACTCCACCACCCAAAACCGATGGCTCTCCTCTCCACCCGAAGAAGCCACTATCGTCAGCACATGTTCTCCCACTACCAGGTCAAGTTCGACCTTATGATCCGAAGAAGTTACAGACCTCAACTCATGATCTACAAACCAAAATAAAGAGTCTGCCTCCGCACCAGCAAGAGCCTTCCCTACTAGCGCCTGCTTTCTTAGATCTAAGTCCTTAGGTAATAAGATCTCAGACTCTGGTGCAGGATACACAATTTTTAGTGCCGTGGCCTGAGTGGAGCAGTCAGGGTGAAAGGGCGGCAAGGCATGAGACTGGCCACTGAATTTTTTATAGTAGGAATCTACCAATGGATCTAAAGTAAATGCCGACATAGTCTTTGCCTCAGCATCACAATGTTGATAGACTCTCCAGCTTTCTGTCTTATCTAAAGTAACAAACTGGTGATAGGAACAGATAGCTGGATTCTTTGCTCTACTAGGATGATGCACTGCTGTCGTATGTGTACAAGCTTCTCCAGGCATCTGACCAGAAAGGGCACAGACATATTTTACAGATAGAGCTGAGGTGGGGAATGGAATAGCTTCTGTAGTTGGTAATAGATCAAAAACATCAAACATCACAGGCGCTGCTTTCTTAACGCCTAGCAGCCCGGGCTTACCTTC
>CALLAE010000119.1 GCA_938002665.1 uncultured Saprospiraceae bacterium
TACTCTAGCACATTCATCCCATACCGTCCAATTTCTTAATATTTTCTTTGCAGAACTACATACAGGCAGTACTGTATCATCATAGCCTATTATCTGTAAGTTAGAACATAGTAGTCCTGTAGGTCTTCCCGTACAATCTGGAGAAGGATTACCTTCTTCATCTAAGGTATAGACAGTACAATCTAGCTCAGTAGGGTTAGACATGTTACATGCATCCAGTGATGGGCAATTACCATCTATTTCTTGATCAAGTGCAGAATCCCAGTTCTTAGGCCAATCTATGGCACTAGACATAAGTGAAATCACTTCCAGATTAGAAACACAAGAGCTTGTCGCTCCATTAGACACATCAGTTATTGTCCATGTTCTGATAACATTTTTTATAGCATCACAGTCATCTGAGGCGGATGTATCTTCATACATTAAGACTACATCACTACAATTATCGTGACCACCTACAATCCAATCATTAGAAGTAGGTCTGAAAACTGCTGTTACGTCTGCATCAAAATTTGGTAAACCAGCTATACTAGAGAACTCAGAAAAATCATCTACTTCATAGCAGAATGGTGTCTGAGTTTCAGTAGGACAAGTCAGAGGCGTTATAGATTTGTCCTCTACTGTCAGATTACCCCAACAACTATTGTCTCCACAAACTTGCTCTACAGATACAGTAAGCGTTTGACCTAGCAGATCTTGAGTAATAACACCAGTGATGGTAGTACCTGCTGCATCTGTGATTACGAGGTTATAGGCATCATTACATAAGTGATTACCCTCTAGGATCATATCTGGAGTTATCTCTAACTCACAATTGTTATTCAATGAAACATTGACACTGTTATTACAGGCTATAAAATCTTGCTGCGCATCTGTTACCTCGACATCTTGTGTAGATGTAAAGTTACATCCAGCATTAGGACCTGAGGTGGCTGTCCCAGTGACAGATACCGTGTAGGTGCCAGCAACAAGATAAGTAATGTCTACTGCGGGGCTTACTCCAGAGGCAGGACTAATTTCCCAATCTACTCCTGCAGTTCCAGGACTGATAGACCAGTTAATAGATCCATAATCAGAACTATTCTCGATACTATATAAGTGAGCTATGTCAGGACAACTACAAGAAGGCCCTGAAATATTTACATATTCGATTTCAGTTCTAACCGTGATTTCTTTTGATATAGAGAAGTCACATGATGCAGCGTTAGGATTTGCATTACATGCTACTAGGGTATATGTTGCTGCTGTAGCGGGGAAAGAAATAGGGTCTATTGTCATTGTAGGACCAGCACCACTGCCCGTTCCACTACCAGTGGTCGTAGAAATCAATGTTCCCAGCCCTCCTGATGGTGTCTGCGCAAATAATTTAAAATCTGTTTGCTCCCCTGATGATCCAGTTAAGGTAAACATCTGATCTAGCATTCCTGAGCAAGTATAAAGTTCACATTCACCAGTTAGTTCCCAGTCAGAGGCTAAGTCCTCTACGATGATTATTAGTTCATCTGAAAATTCACAACCAGTTCTTGTCTCTCCTTCCACCATAATAACATATGTACCTGCAGCTCCATACTCTATATCTGCACATCTGTCTCCTGCTGCTTGTGTTATAACAAGACTACCGGGAGCAGACCAGGTAATATTTTGAAGAGAGCCATAAAGATCCTCTATGCAAAATCTTCTTTGACTGCCTACACATACAACTGCTGGATCTGGCTCTTCTGGCCTGATCTCAACTTCTGGAGTACGACAGGTAAACATTTCTAGTGAAATGGTACCACCAGAATCTTGAGTAACATCAGCTGTAGGCAGTATACCATCAGCAGCAAATCCTGACAAGCAGAACAAGGCATTGTTGTTAACATCAGGAATCATTGTGGCATTAATAATTGGCATGGTCAAGGCTGCATCGAAGTATAAGTTCACTGCATTATTGATCTCAAAATTATCACCCACATCGCCAAAAGCTCTGATCTTGAACTCGATTACTCCATCAGCAAGTGTCTCTTTACACCGACAGGTGTAGGAAATATCTTGTGCTTGTAGCATAAAGGAGCAGGTAAGTGTAAGTGCAAGAATCAAGGTAAGATTCTTTGCTAAATGTGTAAGTACTCGTGTAATCATCATGTGTACGTATTGTAAAAATTCGTTTTCGCTCAAAAGGGATAAGTCTGGTCCACATAGACCAAGCCCTTTTTCATCGAGGTACAAAGACCAAGAATCTGACCAAAAGACCTTTCACATTAAGCATTATCTTAATGTGAATCACATTATAGATTTACCATATATATAAGTACCTATTCACCAATATATAAGGCTAAGTATAAGCTTGTGTATATAAATGCATTTGTTATACTATTCTTAAGCAATTAAGAAAGCTTACCGATAAATATGGTATCTAATATGCTTTCTAGGGGCTTGAAATTAGAGTATCTTTGAGGTATATATTTACTCATGTCAAGCAAAAAAGGAATCAATATTAGCTGGGAGGATCTGCAGAAAATGGGTAATCCAGACAATGCCCCACAAGAGCCAAAAGAAGAAAAAATGAGCCAAAATCACTTTGTATCAAAGTCAGTCATCAGAGTCCATTTAGAGAAAAAAGGGAGAGGCGGAAAGCCAGTATCCATAGTAAAAGGATTGAAAATGACTGACACCATGATGAAGGAGATCGAAAGAAAATTGAAATCCCTATGCGGCGTTGGAGGCACACAGAAGAATCAAGAGATCATCATTCAAGGAGATCAAAGGGATAAAATAATAGACTATCTTAAGACCTTAGGTGCCACGGATATTAAGAAAGCTGGAGCTTAATCGAAGGTAATTTTTAGCATCCTCCAGTTACCCTGCATATCCTTCTTAAACGCTGCTTTCATTTCACTTCCACTTATAAGTTGCTCTAGCCTTTCATGGTACAGATCGCTGGTTTCGAAATAAAGACTACCCTTTAGCTTTAGATTACTTTTTGCAAACTCTATTATTGCCTTGTAAAAGACTAATGGATCTTCATCATCTACAAACAGTGCTACGTCTGGTTCATGTATTGCAACAGAGTGATCCATTCTTGCTCTTTCCGAATTCAGTATGTAAGGCGGATTAGATACAATAACATCGAACTTTTCAGTTATGCCATGTCGCTCAGCAGGCAAGAGAATATTACGATGAAGAGCAGTGATGTCTAAGTCAAGGCTAGCTGCATTACGTTTGAAAACATCAAGTGCCTGCCCACTTACATCTAGACCAAAAGCAGATGAATAATTAAGCTCCCTTATGACAGATAATAAGATACAGCCACTTCCGACACCTATATCTATAAGGTCAATAGCCTCCATCTGGGCATAATCAGATATCACCCAATCTACTAGCTCCTCTGTTTCTGGTCTTGGAATCAAAACAGATTTATTGACTATAAATTGGCTCCTATAGAAAAAGGAAATCCCTGTCACGTATTGTACTGGTATGCCATCTTTAAGCTCTTCTATATCCCTAGTAATTTCTTTCAGTGAAATCTCAGTTCCTCTTTGTGCATCAGAGTAATATTTGGCAATATTCTCAGCCTCCCTTGATCCATGCTCATACTTGAGCTCAGCGATGATCTGTAATCTTATTTTATGCCAGTCTAACATCAAAAGCTTATAGGATAATTATGCTTCCTGAAATGGGCTATGCTAAAGTGCCTTTTTCTTATGTCTTCACTTCTTTCTTTTTCCATCTTCTTCAGAGTCTCATCGAGATCTTTATTAACTGAAGGAAGCGTATAACCTAATGCACTGGCTAACGCTGTGATAGTCTTGTGCTGTAGGTCTAGTGTATGCTCAGTGAGAGCAATTCTACATAACAGTTCGTCTTGAATATCGGGTCCTAGTTCCTGGAACCTTCCTACGCTGGCTTTAGTAACCTTAGCAGTCTCCTCTTGTTTCCATCCTTCCATCTTGGTTACTCCACCTTCTTCTGAACTCGGCTCTAACATTTGAGTATGAAACGATGTACCCAAAAAATTACACAAACCGATCATTACATTTTGAGTATCGTGGACTAGATCTTCATATTTGATCAGGTAGGAATTCTTATTACTTTGGGTACTTAAGGCCATGGCAGTATTGAGTAGGTAGACATTCGTAGCATTATAAAGGCTCATCCCACGCTTATACAGAGAGGCAATAGCATCTAGTGGATGACGTGTGATATGAATGACTTTGCTATTTGGAAATTCTTTTAGAAAAGGAATCAGTGTAAAGGCATTGGATGGTGTTTTCTCTACCCATAGAGATTTATCCACTTTCGTCAGGATAGGCGCATAGAAGGCTCTAGCAAAATCTGGGAAGGACTTATGATCAGACTTGAGTAGTTTTTTAAATTCAGCCTTTGTCCATCCATAGTCATCTTCTAAGCTCACGCCTACAAAGTCATGCCAGCCCGCATTAGATAGTCCAAAGACGGAAGACTTCATCAACTTTGTTTTGGCACTTTCCCAATCTGTATACAACTCAGACTTTGCAAAGATGGACGTTTCAGAACCGCAAAAGATTTCAGAATGCCGATTTAGGATTCTTCTCAGCAGAGAACTACCAGTGCTAGGGCTACAGCCTATAAGGACAGACATGAGGTTCTATGTGTTTCTGCTTTAGAGATATGGCTTCATTTTTGTTCGACAAATTCTTCATAAAGGTGACAAATTTATAATTAGCCACACAAAAGCTGCTATGGCAAAACTAAAACCTGGATTTCCGCATACAACCTATAAGAATATCTCTAGGTTGCCTGAGCACATACAAAAGCTAGTCAAGAAAGCTCACCTTCAGACTAAGAGCTCTTATGCACCCTACTCAAACTTCTATGTCGGTGCGGCACTATTATTAGATAACAAGAAAATCATCGTAGGCTGCAACCAGGAAAATGCCTCCTATCCTCTGTGTATGTGCGCAGAAAGAGTGGCCTTATATACCTATGGTACTAGCCACACCAAGAATATTATCAAGGCTCTAGCCATATCCGCGCACTACCCCACTAAGCCACTGACTGCGCCATGCATGCCATGTGGCGCTTGTAGGCAGGTGATACAAGAATATGAGTCGCGACAAGGGAAAGCTATAGACATCTATGTCACTGCAGTAGGTCTTGACACTATAATTAAGATAAAAGGGATAGAACAAATCCTCCCAGCAGCCTTCCAGCAAGATCAGCTAATATAAATAATAACACCTCTCACTATATAAATAGATCAAAGCAGATGAGTCACTGTCATGCCTGAATGGAATACTTTTATGAAATCAACTTATTAGATAATTCTAATATATATCTTTGGCCCTACTTAAACTAAATAGATGAATTTTCTAGAAGAGATGGAATGGAGAGGCATGTTGCATGACATGACTCCCGGTGCTAAAGAAGCGCTGGAAAAAGGCATGTGCACAGGCTATATTGGGTTTGATCCCACGGCTCCTTCTATTACGATCGGAAATTATGTGCAAGTTATGGTACTTACTCTCTGGCAGCAGTCAGGGCACAAGCCTATCGTGCTGATGGGTGGTGCTACAGGTAGAATAGGTGATCCATCTGGAAAAGATAAAGAAAGACAGCTCAAGAGTTACGAGGAGCTAGATGGCAACCTTGCACATCAGGTGAAACAGATGGAAAACTTCTTAGAGTTTGGTGATTCTGGAAATAAAGCCTTGCTGAGAAATAACATCGACTTTTATAAAGAGATGAACGTTTTGGATTTTCTGAGAAATGTCGGAAAGACTTTGACAGTAAATTATATGATGTCAAAGGATTCTGTCAAGAACAGATTAGACTCAGGCTTATCATTTACTGAGTTCAGTTATCAACTGCTCCAAGCCTACGATTTCCAATGTCTCTATGAGCAAGACAACTGCAGCTTTCAGATGGGCGGTTCCGATCAATGGGGAAATATAACTTCTGGATCAGAGTTCATAAGAAGAAATCTGACCGATGCGAAGGCCTTTGCTGTGACTAGCAAGCTCTTGGCTAAGTCAGACGGAAAGAAGTTTGGCAAATCAGAGAAAGGGAATATTTGGCTGGATCCTAATATGACTTCACCTTATAAATTTTATCAGTTCTGGTTGAATGCTGATGATGCGGACTTGCCTATGTTTACCAGATATTTTACTCTGAAGACAAGATCAGAAGTAGAGCAGATGGAGGGCGATCTTAAGGAAGACCCTAGAGCACAAAAGAACCTGCTAGCAGAGGAGCTGACTAGAAGAATCCACGGCGATTCTTTTCAATCTGTAAAAGATGTCTCAGAAATCTTATTCAATAAGAAGTTGGACACAGATAGTCTCAAAGGCATGAGCGAAGCCGCTCTGAAAATGGTGAGCGATGAAATTCCATCTTTCGAAGTACCTAAGGCTGCACTATCAGGAGAATTAGCTCTGCAGGATTTAGTAACTCAGCACAGTCAGATTTTCAGTTCTCTAAGTGAATACAGAAGAGCTGTAAAAGGAAATGCCGTCTCACTCAACAAGAGTAAAATAACTGATTCCGAAATTAAAGTGACTGGTCAAGACTTACTCCAGGACAAGTATCTGATGCTGGAAAATGGGAAAAAGAATAAGTTTTTGCTAGAGTTCTGCTAAGGCTTAACATCCTTTCTTTCCACAAAATCTAGAGAGACTGAATTAATACAATACCTCAGTCCTGTAGGCTTAGGGCCATCCTTGAAGACATGACCCATATGCCCACCACACCTAGCACAATGCACCTCAGTCCGCGCATACCCTAGATGGTAATCCGTATCTTCTTCTATGCAGTCTTTATTAAGTGGCTGATAATAGGAAGGCCAGCAAGTACCAGACTTTAACTTCGTCTCAGAATCAAAGAGTGGCAATGCACAGCCTCTGCAGGTATAGATACCATCTGCTTTGTTATCCCAAAGGTCACCTGTAAAGGCTCTTTCAGTACCAGCCTCTCTCAGGACATAGTATTCTTGATCCGTGAGCTCAGACTTCCATTGTTCTGAAGTTTTGGTGACTTCAAAGCTAGATTTAGAAGTCTTTTCAGTTTTATCAGAAGTGCTTTTGTTTGCTGACTTAGACTGTACTGCCTTTTGCTGGCAGGCCGCAGTCGTAATTATCATCAAGCACAGTATGAGGTAGCTTATGCGTATCATAGTATTATATTAGTTTATTCTTCTCCTCTTAATCTTGCATCTTGTCGCTTAGCTATTTCCATAATTTTGCGCATGAGGTTAACTATGGAGATAAAGACTAAGTAGGTCAAGGTAAAAACGATGTACATCCATCTGAAAGATCCGGCTTGATCCATGCTCACACCGGAAACATAATGAGCAAGCAGACCTCCTATGACTGCTACTCCTAGAAAGCTAAAGATGCTATCTCTGAAATACTCCATCCGCTTGAGATAGGGCAAGCTGAAAACACTATTGAAGAGCATGAAAGCAAGTAGAATGGAAAACGATAATTCCCAAAACACAACTTTCTCCTCTATCACATTTTCATCTGCACTGGTACCACTTAACAACAAGATGCCTATTAAGTTAAGCCCTACAGCTACAGCAGCTTGGGTAAAGGGATGAACCTGTTTTTGGAATATTGATTGTTGAACTTGGCCAGAGTTAGAATTCATACCTATCTAAGCATTTCTATCTAAAAATGTTCTCGTAATAGGCATGAAATAAACCTTACTTACCAAACATCACCTTTTTGATATTTTTGACAACTTCCTTATTGCCCTTAAAGGTGGTAGTTATAACCTCTCCTTCATTAGAGAAATGGACTTCAGCTTTTTTGCCCTTTGTCTCTATGGTCTTGATCTTTTTCTTGATGTTTTTCAGATAGAGTTGGTAGGCTTTTTTCTTATCGGCAGTTTTAGGGTAGGTAACCTTGGTTGTAATGCTAATCATCGCGCAGCTGTTTTAAAAATTAGGTAATAGTAAAACCTAAGATATAAAAAATATCAGCCACTCTAAATTTACTTTTTAGTTAGGTTTCTTTATGGGATTGATTGGGACACCAATTCGATCACATAAATATACTACCTGCAATGCTCCTGGATCATCCAATCTAAGATTATCAAATCTTAGTAACTAAATCAGAACTGAGTAAATTACCCGTGGAGTCTGAAATTCTCAGAACATAACATCCTGGCGAAATATCTACAAATTCTATTTGTTTCCTGCCAAAGCCAATTCCCTCTTCTAATAGTTGTCCAGATATAGTCAAGAGCTGATATCGAAAATTCTTTGCTATTTGCAAGTCAATAGTTATTAACTCAGATGCAGGCTGCGGATATACCAAAATCTCATTCGTAGAAGTAGTTTCAATATCTGTATCTACTTTTGTAAGATAATAGAAAACATCATTTGCCCCACAACTATCTTGCTGTATACAGCCGTCAGCATCCATTCGGAAAGTCCAGATATCACCCCATGCTCGTCTGTAAATAGTGTCAAAGGAGTCCATTGCGGCACTACCCATACCAAAACCAAAAAGGTCTCCATCTGAGGTCTCATGCATTCTGCTAATAGAGTAAAATTTGTTGTTAAGATACTTGTCGAACTCTATATAACTATAATCCCATATCGTTCCTGTTCCTCTGGTTCTAGAGGCAAAAGCAGCACTT
>CALLAE010000120.1 GCA_938002665.1 uncultured Saprospiraceae bacterium
ATCAAAATCCTCAAAAACTTCCATCCCATACATCAGCACTTCTGACAACTCTAATAACTTCTCTGAATGAATGGGCTTAAAGGAGCGCTGCTCTTTCTGATACCGCTGCAATGACTTCAGTGAGATATCCAGAAAGCCAGACCAATCCTGAAGACTGAAAGGAAATAGCGTTTTCAGTTTCTCAAAGTACTTATAACTAACACCATCCTGTATCAACTTTATGAGCTTAAACTTATCTGAGAGTAAAACTTGTATACTAGCTCTTTTAGAGCCAGAGTAACCATAAGCAGCCGCAGGCTCAGAAACAAAACTCTTGTAGACCTCATTCTTGTTTTTCATTCATGGTCATTTGGCCATAAATATACGTCATTTGTCTTGATATTGCAAGTCGCTTCTAATAGTAACGCAAGATAAACAGAGCCAAAAATAAGAAAGGGAATTGCCACACGACAACTCCCTCTCCTCCACTCATTGTGTATAAGCGTTTTAGCTCTTAATAAGCCTAACCGTATAATTTTCATTAGCTGTAATCACATATATGCCAGATTCTAGATCACTAAGTTCTATGATAAGCTGAGCAGTATCCAGATTTCTATAACTCATTACCTCTTTGCCCAGTACATCTCTTATGGTAACATTTTTTAAGGTATGTCCATTTCTCTTAAGTTGAACCGTAACCTGATTTGATGCTGGATTAGGATAAGCCATAAGCCTATCAGAGAGTACACCTAGATCTGTCGTACTTGTGCCCTGACCATTATTGGCATTATAAGTAGGCTGACTTACACGAAAGCCTCCAGTGCCATTTGGCTTACGAGCATAAGTTTGGTTGGTGAGTAGTTCTGTATACCTTACCTGATCTATAATCATCGTATCGCTATCCAATAGAAAAACTGTTTCACCAGATTTTGATAGTTTAAAATTCGTATGATATGGCCCTTGATCTTGATCTTCGTCTGCCCAGAAGATAAGATATGAGTCAGGCTCTAGTAAGGTATTATCTGGAATCTGAAACTTAGCTAGATTCTGAGGATTATCACTCAGGAAGAATCCTGATAGATCCACTAGCTCATCTCCTCTGTTATAGAGTTCTATCCAGTCATCACTCTCACCAGCTTCATCAGTAGCGATGCCGTCATTAGAAGCCATCAGCTCATTAATGACAACATTGCCTCTTACCGTTCCATCATCAAATATCTTATAGTGCGCAATCAGTGTATCTGGCATAGCTAATCTGTAAGTCATTTCTTGATCAAATTCTGTAGGACTAATGTTATTACCCATCTTAGATTCCCAATGACTAAACTCATATGTATTTTCAAATTCTGGCTTGACAGCGGCTTTAGCTAGATTGTCCATATTACCATAATAATCTCCACTCCATGGGAGGTCATCTATAGTCAGTGTATTAAAACCTATAACTCCTACACCTGCCGGCTCTGATAACAAGGTCACATTGTATTGTCCTTCCACTTCATTAAAGCAGCTCATCGCTTCATCACCTAATATCGTACATCTTCTGTTGATAAATATTCTAAGATTGTCCACATTGATACGCCACTCGTTCATAGTACCACCCCATCTAGCTATTTGCTTTGGCATCTCAGGTTCTATAACTTCTATCATTCTATCTAGTAACTCATTCATATTTTCACAGGTATAGACAGTATTCATTAAATCTGCAAACCTAGAATAATAGAGTTGCTTGAAAACCGGACTATCTTCAAAAAGCTTGATCAATATTTTTTCATGTTGCCCTCTATTACCTCTGAGGCCTGTAGTCGCTGGATCATCCGGCTCTGCAAACTCATCTCCTCCTAGTAAGCTATAATCTCGCTCACAGGATAGACCCCATTCGTTACAGCAGTCTGGATTCATATCCATCACAAAGGGCAACTTAGGATCATCGGATTCGTAAGGAACTGACTGACTCATAAAAGCAGGACAATCACTAAAATCTTCTGCCTCTTCAAAATCATTTTCTATGAAATTATAAATCTGTTGGCAAAATCCTGACCACTCAAAACAACATGAGGATTCAAAATCTATCACTTCTGCAAGAATAGGATCATCTACTTCATATGGACTGGTTCCATCTAAAATAATCGGACATTCCTCCAGATTAGATGGATCAGGAAGCGTAGAAGGATCATCATAATAACCCTGACATTCAGTAGTCCAGTCAGAACAACAATCCGGAAATATATCTACTACTGATTCGAAGACTGGATCATCATCGTCATAAGGACTGTTATTTCCTCCAACAAAATCACATGGCGAAAATCCAAAATCAAAAAAATCATCCATAGATTCAGAAATATCATAGATGTCGCAGAAGGTCGCATTAGGACTTTGGTCAGGTACATTTGTATAGTTGATATAGTAATCAAAGGTGGCATCTAGATCCCATAATATATAACCCCACTTTTTGTGACTCCCCTCCGGACTCAATCCTCTCCACCATCCTGTATTATAATTCAACCAATCAATGGCTACCACTGCCTGATTCATCGTGAAATAATCAATAAGGCTGACAAGATCCATCTCCTCTTCTACACGTTGGAAGTTACTTGCGTCTGACATGTCGTTATCCAAAATAAAATCCCTAAAGTCTTCCCATGACTCTAAGGCTGGAGGCCCTCCATATTCTATTTCCGTAGTACCCCAAGTACTGAGAAAATGGAGATCATTCTTTCCTTGATTATAATACTCACTAGTATAGTCATGGTCTACAATTTTCTCCCTCATACCATAGACTCCCCAGTACTCTCCATTCAAGAAAAGTATGACTCTTTCTACTTTCCTAACATCTAGTCTCATTCCACCTTCTTCAGCAAGAGTCTGTACATACTCATCTCTGACATGTGTACTTCCATCATGGACACCATCATTTATCGCAGGATAATTATCATCTCCTGAGTTTCTAAACATAAATCTTTGGAATTCATCCCTATCCGTGGTTGAGAAAATGGGCGCTTTGACTGCTTTAGAATAGCCCATCTCATCTCTCGAAATCCAGTCTATACTTCTATGGTCCAAAGCCCACGAGTCTTGACCATGTCTATTCAGCTCTCCAAAAGAAGTAGTCACTCTTTCACCAGCTTTAAAATACTCTATAGAGCCTATAGGTAAAAGTTGTCCAGTACCATTAGCAAGATTAGTCACTCTATCAGCCGCTACTGAAAAAACTGGCAGCGTAAATTCTTCATTTACAAAATAAGTATTGAATTCAATTTTGCCAGGCAAGACCTCAGGAAGCGTACTGAAAGCCTTGGCCTTTACAACCGTGGTTTTGTCTATAGTGATAGGGTCAGAATAGATCGGAGAATCTGCCAAAGGATTAGACCCATCCAGCGTATATCTTATGTCTACATTATCTTCATCTGTACTTACCGTAACTGTTACAGACCCATCATAGAAACCAGCCTTCATATCCATTTCAGGTGTAGCGGCATACCTTTCAGCTTGTCTAGAATTATTATTAGAACTTCCAAAAGTAGGCTCTACACAGATCATCCATTCGTCACCTCCATCTACGGAGCGACAATTAGAATGTTCTACAAGGGTAAGATTTAACTCTACCAAATCTACAATATTTCCATCAGTGTCCGAAAGAGCCAGCACATCATTGCCCTCTGTCTGAGTTAGCTTAAAATTAGCATGGTACTCTAAACCTAGAAATCCATCCCTGCCCGAACAAAAGACAGTAAGGTAACCTCCTGGTGCTATGCTAGCGGGAGATGGAAAAGCCCACTTCTGATTTCCATTTTCTCTATCAGCAAGAAACCACCCACTTATATCTACTTCCTGATCACTAGAGTTATAGAGCTCCAGCCAGTCTTCAGTTTTATTAAAGCCATCTTTGATATTATCAAGATTCGAAGCTGAATACTCGTTTATGACTATCTGTCCATTGAGGATAGAGGCTATAAATAATAGGAGCCCAATAATTAGCTGATTTTTCATAATTCTTAGTCTATAGATATTATTAGTAGAACATAATACAATCGTTGCACGAGGATACAATTAATCTAAGGAAGAATAAACTATCCAGAGATAGATGGATATATCCTAGAAGACAATCTAATTATATTCTGACAGTTTTACTAAAAAATGCGAGCTATCTTAGTGAAAACAGAGCATGAAGGATTTTCTATTTTCATTACTTTTTATTGCATTCTTCACAGTATTATTTACTCACGAGTCAGAAGCTCAAATAACATTGACAGAGAATGCAGCTGTTATTGATTATTTAGAAGGAACATGGGAACTCAGAAAGCACTATTATGGAATAGGCGGATGGCAAGATAGCTTTCCAAGTCCCAAAGACGCATATCATTATAATTTTGAGAGAACTGACAGTGACTCTGTTATGTTATTGACTTTGTATCACAATAAATGCTGGGCTGCTGACAGCTATCTTGAGATCTCTAAATACCTGTCTCCTCAGGGTTTCGAATCCTGGCTAATTTTCAACTTTCTCTCTTTCTACAATGACGACCTTAAAAACTTTTTCATAAACGAAAATGAATCATCTCAAGATATGCTTGAGCTCTTTCAAGATCCAGATGCTAGCCAATATACACTAGAAAGAACTGACACTAATTTTTCAGAATATTGTGATGTAACAGAAAATTATGAGTTTCTAGACCATGGTGACAAATGCAATTTTATTGCTGGCTCCAAGTTAGTATCTGATGGTATTATCTATGCAACAAACTTCTATAACCAAAGCTTAGACTTTAGAGGGACGGCTATATTCAAAGCTAGTCTGAATAATACCATAGATACTCTCTACAGAAATTCATTCGATACCCGTATTAAGATGAAAGAGTTAGGTGATACTACTTTGAGCTTCCTCATAACTGACTTCTGGGACTATGATTTTGGAGTGGGCGGCTTTGATCACATTACTATAACAAATGGAAACATATCAAACCTAAATGAAGTAAATGACCATCACCTTAGTAATTGTGTATGCTATGTCTTAGATGCTGTTCCTGCACTAAACTCCAATCTTCCACTTTTTCAAAAAGGATACTGGATACTACTAAGAAAAGATCAGAATACTAAACTTCTATTTTACAGTTCAGAAGCGGGGACAGTCATAACTGAATTTGACGTCCCTGAAGAGTACACCTCCTTATTCAAAGACAAAGACGAATCAATCTATCTCATTAGAAATAAGATCGCCAAATGGGAGGGAGACTCTTTAACTATCATACAGGAGATAGATGAATTTATAAGAGAAGTTAGAACTTATAACAATCTACCTCATGCTCTCACTAAATCTAAAATCATCAGATACCACGCTGGGTTCAGGACTGCCATAGATACTATACAACTACCTGAAAACGTAGACAACTATAGAAACATAATCCTAGAGCCAAGCGGCATCTCTGTTTTACAAGACACCTCAGCAAGCTCAGAAGCAAAGCTTTACAACATCCAATATAACAATGATATAACTAGAGTCTGGACCTTACCAAAAAATGAAAACGAAACATATACAGACTTGATTTCCAGAACAGATGAAAGTGTGGTAGTATCAGGAACGTCAAGCTGTCAGACCTTTCATCGACAGATTAATCTCGATCCAGCTAGACCCAATATTTATGCTAAAGAAAATATCTCACTAGAGTCATTCACACTTAGAGCCCAGGAATCTATGCAAAACCAACAAGTCTTAGAAGCTACACTAGAAATAAAAAATCTAGGAACCAACTTCGTAGAAGTGACTGATGCTTACTCTAATAACTATATGGCTACCAACTTTGACATAACCGATTATGTTGATATTAATTTCAAGCTAAGCATCGCACCTAATGAAACAAGGATCATGAAAGACACTATCTATGCTTCTCAAGGAAAAGATTTTAGCAACTTGACTATTAGTAATACAGGCGCTAACCACCGCTTCAATGAAAGCGCACAAACCATATCAGTAGAGCTACTTTCTGCAACAAATGAATTGACTGAAACAACGACTATATCTATATATCCTAACCCTAATAATGGCTTATTTCGTATTTCAGGAACTGAACCGCAACAAGCTATTTCTATTTACAATAAAACAGGAGAGTTAATTTATTTTCAAACTGGAAAACGAATAGAAAAAACCATAGATCTGAGCAGCTTTCCTGCTGGGCAATACTTTCTACAGAGCGAGGAAAAATACACAGGAATAAAGAACTGCAGTAGTTTCGTGATTACTAACTAGTTTTATGGAAAAAAATGAATGGATGATACTATTGCTTCACCCCTTCTTTATTTTACTTAGAGACTATTACCGTCTTTGCTATTCTATTATGCCCTTCCATACTGATAGAAAGAGTATAAGTGCCTGGCTCATAATCACTCATTTCTAGTTGTACAACTTGCTCAGTTATTTTAGTAATATTCTTTACGTCCAGCCTTTCCCCTAATATATTATATGTCTCTACTAAAGCAGCTTTACCATTGTAGTCACTAAGATCTAAGCTGACTAGATCAGTAGTAGGATTAGGCCATAACTTGACCGTGCTAGCATCTACATCAAAATTCTCTTGCCTCTTTGGTAAGGGCTCCACCCCTTCTGATTTGAAGACTTTTCCTTTTATAGTGACATAAGAATTTACAGGATCTGTATTAGCTGTTATGGTGATTCTCTTAGTATTTATCTTACCCTTAATCGCGCCTTTATTCTTAGAGTCAAACTGTACTAGTAAATCCGCCGTCTCACCTGGCATGATAGGTTCTTTGGGCCATCTAGGAATGGTACAACCACAGGTAGCCTTTGCATTAGAAATAACTAGAGGCTCTTCTCCTGTGTTAGTAAAAGTCACAACATTTTGGATGATCTCTCCTTCTACTATCTCGCCAAAATGGAATTCCGTCTGCTCAAAACTAAGAGTAGTAATAGGAGCGATATAATCACTTGTAGCATTTTGTGTATGTGCAAGACTGCACAAGCCCACTAATAATAAGGTAAATACGAACTGTCTGATTATCATATGGCTGAAATTTTAAAAATTAGGAATATAGTATCACTTCTAAAGTAATAGATGCATACATAATCTTAAAGGATGTACAGCCCCATTAGGAAATCATTAGGAACTCATTGGCATTTTCAAAAATCCAAATCAAAACATATAACCGATACTTAAATCGAGGTTAAGAATTAGATTTAAGATAGTATTACTGCCATACAGACGAGGCTTTGGCTCAAATATTATTTTTAAATATTCGAACGAGCTATTATTAATACCTTAGCAAAAAAACTAGAATCTTGAAAAAAGCAAAGTCCTTTATTTCCCTAGGTTTCGAGTCTGTAGAAACCAAGAAAAGTGTCAAACTGATGAATGAGTTACTCAGTAACCTTCAGGTACATTATCAAAAACTTAGAAATTTTCATTGGAATGTAGAGGGGGGTGACTTTTACGACCTTCATGACCAGTTTCAGTTAGAGTATGAAGCGGTAAATAGTCAAATAGATGCAATAGCTGAACGTATCAGAGTATTCGGCTTCAAGCCAGTCAGCACCCTCAAGGAATATCTAGAAATCGCTAACATAAGAGAAGCCAGTTCAGATACTAAAGCTGAGGCAATGGTTGCTGATATCATCAGTGACTTCGAAATATTATTAAGCTTCATGATAGAGGTAATAGAACATGCTGACGAGATAGGCGACCTCAGTACTTCTCTACTCATTACTGAATTTATGAAAAGAACCGAAAAGAGCCACTGGATGCTAACAGCCTTCTCTAAATCATAGGCATGAAGATTTCATTCCTTAATGAAGCAGGTGTATTACTAGCCGCCAACCTAGATCTACCAAAAAATAATACAGTGAGGGCTTACGCCATTTTTGCCCATTGTTTTACCTGTAGCAAAAACCTGACAGCTATAAGAAATATTTCTCGGGCATTGAATGAGGAAGGGATCGGCTTATTAAGGTTTGACTTTACAGGTCTGGGCAGTAGTGAAGGAGATTTTGAAAACACTAACTTCAGTACTAATCTAGCTGACATATATGCAGCTGCTTCTTATCTGGAACAAAACTACCTTGCACCCAAAATACTCATAGGGCATTCGCTCGGGGGTGCTGCTGTTCTATTTGCGACAAGCAATATCGCTTCCGTAGAGGCTACAGTCACCATAGGTGCTCCTTATGGCCCTGGACATATTACCCATATGTTTAAACACAAACTCCAAGAAATAAAAGAAGAAGGGATCACACAAGTTAATATTGGGGGTCGACCATTCTCTGTGAGAAAACAATTTTTGGATGACATATTAGCCGTAGATGTAGAGAGCGCTTTCGAAAACATGAACAAAGCATTGCTCATCTTCCATTCACCACAAGACAGAATAGTAGAAATAGAAAATGCTTCTAAAATATATAGGCATGCCAAGCATCCTAAAAGTTTCATCTCACTAGACGGAGCAGATCACCTGCTTTCAGACAAGTCAGACTCTAGTTATGTGGGCAAAGTAATTGCTAGCTGGGTAGAACGATATATCGAATAAGTCCACCTCTTTTAATAACAGAGAAGTTGCAAGACATCTATATTCTCAGATTCAGCAACGAAGCCAGCCCTATTTAGGAAAGCTTATGAAAATTTAGCAGCCGTTAAAATCTACTATTAGTGATGAACACAAGAAAACCAAATGACTAAAAAATCGTCTCTTGCTAAATGTCCGCTATGCGACATAAATCGCCTTGCAGCAAGAATAATGTGGAACAAATAATGCACTAAAAGTAATCAGTAACCCAGAAAATCATTCGATAATAATTCTCAGCCCCAAATGATAATCCCAAGAACCTACGGTTCTTGGGATTTTTTTGCAATTAATTCCTATCTTGATCATACAACTAGATCATTTATCCACTTCCATTAAATTTCTAAAGATGCGCAAGCTTCTAACTCTGGGCATACTAATCATGACACTATTATCGGTGTTATCTGGACAACAAGACATCATTCCAAATGACTTTGAATACCTAGATCATAGAGAAAAAACATCTAGAGCTGAAGCGACTGCAATCACACATCGTGGCCTCTTGTATGTAAGTCATAATGACAAAGGTGTAACCGTAAATCTTGCAAATTTCAACAATCAAGTAGAAGAGCTGTATAGAGGTCCCTGGTGTGCATCTGAAATATTTCAAGTAAATGATACTACTTATCAGGTGATACTAGATAGACTCAACGAAGGTGACATAGGAGCGCCGGGTTTTGTCGTCATTACTCTTGATGGCACTGATAGTAAAGTAGATGATTATTCTTATGGCAGAGCAAATATAGGAGAAAGCGTACTAGACGTAATCAGTGCTGGAAACGATCAGTGGTGGTGTCTTGGATTCAAAAAAATATTTTTGGTCAGTGACTCAGCCATAATTAAAGAAGTAGAGTTGGAAGAAACCTATGACAAATTATTCTATGATCGTAATGATAGAATTCTGATGTTTCAGTCCTATAATGAGCCTACGATATTTAACTACTTTGATGGTGATTCGATAATTCCTTATTGGAATAATTCTAGTCAAGCCTATGATGCTAGATTATTCAGAGGATTTACTTTTGTACTTTATGATGGTGGATTATTCCAGTATTCAGATGATTTCCTTACTCTGAATAATTTCTGGCGGCTTCCAGATGATATCAAAGATTTGAACCAGCTACATTTCACGGAAGACTTTATTACATTCAGTAGCATCGAAGAGGATACTAGCCGTATTATTCAATGTGACTATGACGAAAACTGTCGAACGATATCAACTGAAGTTTCTTCTGATGAAAAAGTTACTGCTGCTTTTCATATAGGAGATTCTGTATTCTTGTTAGGTGGCGTAAGTCGCTTTAAAAATATATCTGAGCAATTGTTCTTTAGATACAAGAATCTGAATCTTCCTTCCGATTATAAGAAAAGTCAAGTTTCAATCGTAAGTGCTGAACTTACGCCACTAAAAATAGACTCCTTTCCAGAATCTATTGTAGGTGTCGATACCACATGGTATTACGAGCAAGAGTTTGAGTATGCTACAATTATCAGAAATGATGGAATAGAATCTATCTCATTGGCAGATGCCTATTCGGAGTATTACTTTTTACCTCCTATGGGTTTCAATCTCTTTTACCTTCATAGCGTTTTTGACAATCTTATAGCTCCACAAGAAATAGTAGAGAGACGAGATACTTTCAAGTTTTTTCCAAGAGAAACTTTCAATCTAGAAATGGGCATACCAGGAGCGGGTTTGATGTACAATGAAAGTGAAGCTAGTGTTATCGATATCCTTAACCTCTCAGAGATCAAGGAGCTTACCACTAAGTCCAATATGACGGTCTATCCCAACCCCACTTCTGACTATATCACCTTAGACAAAGATGTCACTATTACTGCCCTTTCTATCTATGCTGCAGATGGAAGGCTTATAACATACAGGCAAGGAGAATTTATAGATAAAAGAATTGAAGTAGTAAGCTACAATCCTGGTCTCTATTATATCATCATAAAAGAAAAAGGTACCCAACAATTACTGACTACCCAATTCAATAAAATATAAAACCAAGGACCCACCAGGGCCCTTGGAATCTAACTCACAATACTAGAAAACCTCGTTCTCTTCCGCCACTACCTCTTCTACAATTGCGAGATCTCTAGTATTCTTCTGTACTGTCACCGCGCCAAACATTGCTAGGATAAAAGCAAAGGCATAAAAGCCCTTCTCACTCGGCAACAACGTCGCATTCCACAAGCCTATCACTAACAGTGAAATGGACATCAGTACTCCGAACCAACAGATGTTGTAATAGATATCTGTTACTCTCATACCCTCTAGCCTATCTCTGACACTTTTCTGTAAGGAGATGACCCCGAAAAGGCCAAACATCAACAGGGTAAAATAATAACCCTTCTCATTCAGTAACATATCAGATCGCCATAGTCCGACGATATAACCTGAAAATCCTGTCGCCAGTGCTAACCATGAGGCGCTTACAAAGGCATTTGATGGTTTCTGATTCATAACTTTATTTTTTTGAGTTAGAAAATAAATGACTCCTCAGAAAGAAAAGTCAATAGTAACGTGCTATCATAAATTTGTTTTTGTGAATTTCTTACAGTACAAAGAAAGACTGCATCAGATGCAAAAAGATTGATCTATGGTAAGTTTTTCTTCTGTCGCTGCTTCATCTTATCTCTAGTCAACAAGACCTTTAAGAGCAGTACAGGAACAGCTAGACAGATGGCAATCATCTTAGCAACAGTTACCAGAAGATACTTCAAGGGTTCTGCGGGGAGGTTACCTAGAGTCAGCTTATAGAGTATACAGCACAAGCAAATGAAAATGGGCAAGCCAATAAAAAATCCAATAATCGTCATCCAGCCTGAGCCCCAACTTCCCCTGTGCTCTTCCTCATTGTCCAACTGACTCACAAGGAAAAAAATGAAAAAGACTGTAAGAAATCTAGTAATATTTAATTCACTTAGCATAGCTTATCCTTTTGATACAATACAAAGGAAAAGCAGATCAGAGCCAAAAAGATTGATCTATGATAAGTTTTAGTTTAGCTGTTCTTGGCTCTTATGCGGCTGAGGCTTTCGGGGGTGACACCTAGGTAGGAGGCGATGTGCTTAGAGGCTGTGCGATGGAGTAGCTCTGGTGTATCTTTCATCATCAGTTGATATCTTTCCTCGGCAGTTTTAGTGAGGAGGTCTATTTGTTGCTTTTGTTTGTGCACAAAGAGTGAGCGAGCAGCTGCACCCACTATCTTTTCACCTATGAGTTTATCGCTGTATAAGGCTTCTATGTTTTGGCGTGACATAGAAAACACTTCGGTATGCTCCAGTGCTTGTGTAAAAAGTTCACTAGGTCTATTTTCTATATAGGACATATAATCACCACTGAAATATTCCTCATAGAAGAGATCCAGGCACTTAGTATGATTATCAGTCCACAAGAAGACCCCTATAGAACCTTTCAATATTATATCGATGAAGTTCTCTGTCTTACCTGCTTCCTTAATAATTTCATTTTTCTTAAACTGTCTAGTTATAATATAAGTTGCTACAGTATCCCAGACAGTGAGGGGTGCTTCGAAATAGTAGTCGAAATGTCTTTTAAGAAAAATACCATCTACTTGCTCCATACTGTCCAGCTATAATTATTAACTAATTTACTAAGTAGTTCAGCACATTTCTAACAATACCGCCAAAGTGTTTTTTAAATTTAGTGCAGACTTCTGTCACAACACTAAAAGTACTTAGATACCAGACCATTTCTATACAAGAGAACATCATACCTAATGACACTACTGAAATCTATCTCAATTACATAGGAAAAGGTGACCGGAAAGAAACGACTACAACTACACGATCCATCGTCAAAAATAATGAGTTGTATCGTCTAGGAATTCCGTTAGCCATAGGTTGGTTATACTATGCAGACTGATCTTGCAGACTTCACCCTCCTACTTCAATCCACTTTTTCTTACTGGCAAGACTTCAGTGGAGTAATGAATGATGAAAACAGAAGCCTCATTTTTGAGAGTGCTAAGCAAGAAGCCTATTTTCAAAATAGCTGGACGTCCAATTACTCCACATCATTTCTTATAACTAAAAATATTTCCAAGCAGTTAGGAATTAATCTTGGCTTAGCCTACGCATTAAAAAGAAAGAACAATTACAACAAAATCCTAGGTATTAATTATCATGGTCTGGGTATAAGCACAGGACTAACCTATAGCTTGACTAAATAGACACTAAAGTCTACTTCACTACTCATATGGTTGTGGTAAGACCATTCGCTAATCTCTTTAGTGACTCAGTATACAACAAATGAGGCTCATCAAGAATTAGTACGTCTAACGAATAATAGAAAATAGTCTGCAGTTACTACCTGACTGGAAGTACAAGAACTATCTATTGTGATCTTTGAAGTGAAATAATAATTCTGATCACTAAAATTCTTTTACAGCATGGACGCTTCAAGCCTTATTACTAGAATAAAAACTTCCGTTACGACCAAGGTGTTATTTATCCTTTTTATGACGTTACTCCTGATGATTCCTAACTTCATGATAAAAGATCTCATAAGAGAAAGAAGTGGAAGAAAGATAGGAATAGAAAGAGAAGTTGCGCGATCCTATGGGAAAGAACAAAAAGTAATGGTGCCTATTTTGCGTATACCCTATGTCAAAACTATAGTGGCGGATGATGGAGCCATCAGCTATTCGCGTGGTAATATGAACTACTCTCCTAGCTCCTCTAGTATCAATGGTGAAGTAGCTACAAGTACTAGAAAGCGAAGCATCTATGAAATCGTCGTCTACAATACACAGCTAGACATGGAACAAAGCTTCGACATATCCAATTTCGATGTGCAGCAATATCCCAACTATAAATTAGATTATACACAAGCTCATTTTATATATGGTATCAGTGATGCTAACGGCCTATATGAAGACAGCGACATTCTCATCAATGGGAAGGCGATAAAAATGAAGGGCCTCTACCCTGCTAGTAATAATATGAACTGGGTAGAATCTATGCCTTTCTCCTTAGATCCGCTTAAGCCTTTCCAAGTTTCTTATTCACTAAAGTTAAAAGGAACCAAATCTCTTAGCTTCGAGCCTATAGGAGATAACTACAAAGTAAAACTTAACTCCCCGTGGCAAGCTCCAAGTTTTGTAGGTGCTAAGCTGCCGACTAAGTACGACATCACAGATGAGGGTTTTGAAAGCACTTGGTCTGTAAATAAATTTGCACATGATCATCCACATCATGCCCTTTACGACAGCGCCATGCTCACTGCCAATAATAGCTTTGGTGTCAATCTTATCTTACCTGTAGATGAATATGGCAAGAACTCCAGAACAGCAAAATATGCCTTACTTATCATCTCTCTCACCTTCGGTATTTTCTTCTTCTTCGAAATACTCTATAAAAAACTCATCCACCCTATACAGTATTTGCTAGTAGGCTTTGCACTGACCGTTTTCTTTTTGCTCTTGCTCTCCATAACAGAACACTTAGGTTTTAATCTATCGTATCTCATCAGTAGTATAGCGACAGTAGGGCTGATAGTGAGCTATGCCAGTTATATCTTAGGGAATAGAAAAAGTACTGTCATATTACTTGGCTTACTGACTGGTCTATTTTCCTATATTTTTATCATCCTTCAGATGGAGGATTTTGCCTTACTGGCAGGTGTTGTGGCACTTTTTGTAGTACTTGCTAGTGTGATGCATATATCGCGGGGCATCAATTGGTATCAGCTTTCTAAAGCTTAACAATATTGTTCTATCGTTCTCTTTTGTATGAATAGACTAATAAATATCTTGTGTCCAAATTAAATTGGACCTGATGAAAAGCATTTTTTTAGCACTGACAATCTTAGGTATGCTTGCCTGTAAGCCTACGCAGAAGCTGGTAGTCGATCAGAACGGAAATCCAGTTCCAGAGATAACCTGGGATCAGGACACCTTAGAATTGGGCAATGTCTACAAAGGAGAGAAAAGAGATCTCGTATATAATTTTACTAATACGGGTTCGGCAGATTTAATTATAGAATTGGTAACGGCTTGCAAGTGTACGACCCTAGATTGGCCTCGTAAGCCGATACCTCCAGGTGGAAGAGGCACTCTAAATGTCACCTATGATAGTACTGATCAGAAACTAGGTCCTCTGACTAAAACAATAGATATTATAGCTAATACCGACCCTATCGTCGTAGAAGCGTTCTTTAATGTCGTTGTGCTGTACCAAAACAAGGGTTAAGCCTTAAGAGATTCTTGTTCCTAGATCGTACCTTTGACTTTATTCAGAAAAGAACAAAACAATCACATATGAAAAAACTTATACTTTTTACTTTTCTAATTCTCAGCATACTTTCACTTATTTCCTTTCAAGGAGGTTTTGGAACAGGATCTAACCAAGCAGGCACCACTGCTCCAGGCGAGACAGGTGCTACTTGTGGCCAAGGGGGCTGCCATGCGGCTGGACAATTCTCCCCTAGTTTTGACCTGTTTCTGATAGATGAGGACGGAAACCAGACTGAAAAATATCTTCCGGGAGAAACATATACCGTTTCTCTAAAAATAAATCATAGTGGCCTGCCCGCTGGCTATGGCTTTCAGATGGTCTGCCTGACAGAAGAAGGGAATGACCCTATCAATAATTTTTCTGACTTCCCTATGGATGTAGGAGAAGTAACACTGATGGGAAGGCAATATGTAGAGCAGAATAGGAGACTACCTGTGGATTCTATACCTCTGACTTGGACTGCTCCAGAAAAAGAAACAGGTAGTGTTATCTTTTACGCTGCAGGTAATGCTGTCAATGGTAATGGCAGTCCCACTGGAGATGGAAGTGCTGTAGGAAATTTTGTTATTGAAGAAGACATAGAATCTTCTACTGAAGAACTCAGTGTACTTAAACTTGGACTCTTTCCTAACCCAGCGAGCCACATAATTAATATGTCTAACAGTATAAATGTTGCCAGCTATAGAGTCTATGATTTTTCAGGTAGCACTATTCTTAGAGGAACTAAAAACGCAATAGATATATCTAACTGTAAAAATGGGGCCTATCTAATCCAAGTCACTGACAAGAATGGAAAAATTTACTCAGATAGATTTATTAAGATCTAATCTGAAAACTTCTAACTATAAAAAGCTGTATTCATATTTTGAATACAGCTTTTTTTCTTTTAGCATACTCTATACAGATATTAGGAAGCACTGAGATTATTTAGTGCTTGCTTAGCTTTTACAAAATCAGACTTTAGATTAAGACAGTTTTGTAATTCGGTTCTGGCCGCTGAGATATTTCCTTGGGCCTCGTAGATCAGACCACGATAGTAATACGGCAAATGATTTTGGGGTTTCATGCTCGCCATAATATTAAATTGTTCCATAGCTTGATCCAGAGAGTCCATTGTCGTGTATAGGATTCCTGCATTGAGATAGGCATCTAGATAATTTTTATCTATCAAGTTTATCTTCTTGTAGATAGCAATCGCTTCATTATCCTTTCCGTGATTCTGGAGATAAAAAGCCTTAGAATGCCAAGCCCCAGTATTCTTAGGATCTACATTTATAGCGGCCTCATAGTAATCTAAGGCCAATTCATTACCTTTAGAGTCTAAGAGATCACCTGCAATCAGCCAGGCATCTATAATTTCAGGGTCTAGCTCAGTTACTTTTTGAAAGGCATTTATCGCTTTATCTATTTCTCCCAGCGCTCTAAAATTCATACCCTTCATAAAATGACCTTCAGGATTATCTGGCTCTAGAGTGAAAATCTGAGCTACTGTAAACAGAGAAGATTCATTCAACTTGAGTATAAGCTGCGTCTCTGCTAGCTTAAGTAATGTAGGGATGCGCTCTGGAAATCTTTCTGAAGCTCTAATCATGGTCATCAGTGCATCCTTCGATCTATAATAATCCATATAACTATCAGAAAGAAGATGATAGGCTTCAGGATTAAGTGAATCAAGTGATATAACTTTTTCTAAATCCGCTATAGCCTGATCATAAGCACCATCTTGATAATTTAATTTAGCTCTACTCATATACAGCTCCGGATCGTCACTTCCTTTAGCTATCTGCTCCGAAAGGTCCTCTTGAGTACCAGTTGTCGCAGGAGAAGTACCCCCTTTAGAACCATTATTACATGATAACAGCACCACTACAAGACCTAGCACAACCAATAATTTCTCTCCTAATTTCATTTTTTTACTTTCTCTTTTATCAAATGAACACAATTACCAGATAAGTTTTGTCGTTTCTAATCACAACTAACCCAACGGGTCATTTTTTATAACTCTTAATACTTAAGCTTCTGATAGCACTCTAATTGCAACAAACGATTTTCCTCAGCTTAACTCAAAGCGAAATTAGAGTATTTGTCCCTTATAAGAATGTCTTTTTATCCTTCTGAAGTATTCTTCACCTAGAAAACTTTCTATTAAACTTAGGCAAATATCTTATTGTCGCCATCACGGTATCACCTCCAAAAATACTAAGCTTGAGAATGTCACAAATTGCAATAATGGGCGCTTTATATAACAAAATAGCTATACAAACAAAATGAAAGCAAGTCGAAAAATAGAAGATAACAAGGGAACAGATGTCGGTCGCGACATGCTGAAAATAAATTTCTTATTTTCTGCAACGTATTCTGCTCTCATGACATTATATAGATAACAACAACTAACTTCTGATCCATTAGTAAACTTCTAGAAAGATCATTAAAAGAAAAGTCTTCTAAAAAGATCTCCTCCAGAAATTCAGAGGTAATAGAACAACTTTATTCAAAACATTATTCACTAGCTAAAATAATTGAACATGAAAAATCATTTTATGGTCCTAGCACTGCTATGCCTCGCAGTCAGCTTATCAGGACAACTACAAGTAGGAGTGAAAGCTTTCTATTCTGCAAGCTACACAGGAGAACAATCAAAAGAATTTGTCAATACTTCACCAACGCAAATAAATACAGTAGCCTTTAAAAATGCTGGACCAAGAAAAGGAATCGGTATTTCTCTGTACAATGAGAATGATAAACTATTTGTGACTGCTGATGCAGCTTACAGCACAAGCGGAAGAACCTTTGCACTGCAGTCTGTCAGCTTTAGAAGAACGCGTCTAGATCCAGAGGTTCTATACGAAACCAAAGAAAAAGACCTGAGACTGGCCCTAAATGCTGGTATCAAATTCAAAAATTTCAAACTAGGAGTAGGGCCAGAGCTTGCTCTAGGGCTGGATAGAGAGGAGACCCTTTCAGAAA